>NZ_JBNHER010000290.1:0-23756 GCF_050015975.1 Dapis purpurea BLCC-M126
CTTAAGAGGTTAGCGATCGCCTAATTTTTTAGAGATACCAAATGGGTTCTATACAGGATATGATTTTGCTTCTTGAGGCATTATCTGTAGTCGGAATTTAGGAAATTGGTATAACTTCAAAGGTTTAAGATTAATTTTCGGACGAAGTATAATGACATTAGAAAAAGAAAGTTTAAAATTACTGCTAGAGGGGTTGGAACAATTAGAAATAGGTTTTCAAGGTCTACCAAAAGTTGAACACACTGCTAACTTAGACGCTCTGAGAATAGTCCTGTTGGAAGTCGCAGAGCGGATGCAGAATAATTATCCATATCATCATCCTCTCTATATTGGACAAATAATTAAACCTCCCACAGAAATTGCCAGACTTGCATACACCCTATCTCTCTGGATAAATCCGAATAATCATGCTCTTGATGGTGGTAAGGCCAGTTCAGCTATGGAAAAAGAAGCTGTTGCTGAAATTGCGAAGATATTTGGTTGGGATCTCCATTTAGGCCATCTTTCTAGTGGCGGAACAATGGCCAATCTAGAAGGGTTATGGATAGCAAGAACTTTAGTACCTAACAAGAAAGTTGTAGCCTCAAATCAATCACACTACACGCATCAGAGGATTTGTAGTGCCCTTGGTATTCCTTTTCAAGCTATTCCCTGTGATAGTCGGGCACGAATGGATGTGTCAAGCCTAAAAAAAATTCTTGAGGAAGAAGATATTGGAACAGTTATTGTTAACATCGGGACAACAGCCACAGGAGCAGTAGATCCCCTACCAGATATTCTTGAACTTCAAGCTGAATATGGATTCCGAATCCACGCTGATGCTGCTTATGGGGGTTATTTCACCTTGGTGGATAACCTTGATGCTGAAACTAGAACTATTTTTGACTGCTTGAAAGAAGTTGATTCCATTGTTGTCGATCCTCATAAACATGGGCTTCAGCCTTATGGCTGTGGCTGCATTATTTTTAAAGATCCTTCTATTGGTAAGATATATAAACGCGATGCGTCCTACACTTACTTCAGCTCTAATGAACTTCATCTAGGTGAAATCAGCTTTGAATGTTCGAGGCCAGGGGCATCAGCCGTTGCTCTTTGGGCAACTCAACGCTTACTTCCGCTAACATCAAGTGGTAAATTTGCGACAGATTTGAGTAAGGGAAGAAAAGCAGCACTGCTTCTTTTTGAGCGAATACAAAAAGATTCACGATTTATAGTGGCTTCTCCACCAGAACTAGACATCGTAGTCTGGGCTCCAAAAGCTAAGAATGCCAGTGAGATTTCATTAAGATCAAAAGAAATCTTTAGAGAATCTGCTTTACAAAATTTACACCTAGCAATGGCTGAACTTCCGAGAGAACTTTTTGCAGATACTGCACCAGAAATTAATTGGGATGTGAAGTATATAACCTGTCTACGTTCGTGTTTAATAAAACCCGAACATCTGGACTGGATAGATCGTATTTGGAATATCCTAGATTTAGTAACTAATAAAGTGTTAACTAGCTACAAAACTAATGTTTCAGTATGACAGCTAGGTAAACTGGAAGAGTATATGATTTTAATTAGATATATCCAGAATCAAGGAAGTAGGTATTCGGGGAAAATAATTGATAATTTATGGCTGATAATTGATTTTATTTTTAGGCATTAGTGATTTTGGCTATGATTTTTCTTGAAATGGGAATTGCCTAACTCCTAATTAAAAAGTATTTTATATTTTATGCTCTTTAGATTTCATAGCTTGATTAACCAATACCTATTTTAATTATCTGAGATATCTATTATACCATTTTGAAAAAAGAATGTTACGAATCTGGGACGTTGCATCTTTTTTTTGATCAGGACTTACGCAGTACCGCTATATATAGCGTATAAATGTCATTATTCCAGATGCACCTACTATAATTAGTACCGTTGCGTAAGTCCTGAGTCAGTATGATTAATTAGCTGCAATCATAGTTGAAGTTTGATGAATGGTTCAATTTTCTGGCGATCGCAAATATAGCATTCGTCAGGACTATTAGAATCTTCTGATACCTCTCAAATTTAGTCACAGCAATAATTTAACTTCTGAATTATGATTTCTAACTTCTGACTTCAGCTACAGCAGGAATTACTAAAACTGGGCAAAGAGCATCTTTTAAAATACCCTCACTGACACTACCCATAAACAACTTCTCAATACCACTGCGCCCATTAGATCCGACTATAATTAAATCAGCAGCTAATTTTTTTGTCTCTGCTAATATAGTCTCTATTGTGGAACCCTGAGTTAACAGAGCAACTGCATCAAAACCCTTTTGCCGTGATTCTTCTGCTAAATCTTGAATCTGCTTATGTTCTTTACGAAACTCTTCTGCCCAATGATCTCGCTTGGGCTGTGGTCCAGTTTTAAAGCCAACAAAATCAGGTTCGGGTTCGGCAATATGGATTAACCATAGTTTGCTTTTAAAACCTTGGGCTAGGGTTTCAGCTTGAGTAATAATGGCGGGAGTTATTGGAGAAAAGTCAATGGCAACAACTATATTTTTCATTGTTAATTATGCTTAGTAATTCGATATAGCAATGTTATACTAAATCTACTTTAGACGGGAAGTTGTATTAGAAGACAAGGCAGAAAGCATAAGGGTTAGGAAGCATAGAGAGCCTTATATTATAAAAATCCATAAATTGCTTGGGTCAACAAGGTTTTGAGAAACACTACTGACTTTGCCGAGATAAAATTCAATACTCACGGTTCGCTTATTTAGAAAAAGTTTAACAGATTTATTTAGCTAAAACTCATTCATAGTAATAACTATAGCGGTTGTAGTCACATGAGGCAGTGATTCACGGAGGAAAAATGTAGATAGATTCAGGGATTCTCATTAGAGATAAAATTTGTCGCTGAAGAAAATTAAGAGAACTGATTTCAGTTGACCCATCTCCATGAAAATATAGAGTAATTCCATTGAAAGCAGCTAACAATTTTTCCGCTGTCGGACGCTGAGTTAAGTCTTCCTTTTTTAACATTATTACCCTTTATAATTTGGAATGCTGAGGGCTTCTTCAAATTTATCTCGTTTTCAGCAACGCGGTTACGAAGTTCCCACATAGAAATTGCGCCTTCAGTCGATGTTATTTTTTCTCAAGAATTTACCTGGATTGTAGGTTTTAGAGGCAAGTTGCTCATGTTATTTTTGATGGGTATACTTTACTTAAGTTTCCTCCAATAAAAGGTAAGCATCTTTGTATCTTCTACAATGATTATGATGACATTTTTGTATTTTAATGTTGTATTGTTTTTGCAAATATTTTATGTGGCTTTTATCTCTCATTCCATTTGCTTTAGTTGAATTAATATCTCTGCCTTCTCAGCAAATTGATAATAGATAAACAATCATTTATAGAATATAGTTATTATTAATGTTAGTTTGTTTAACATTTAGAGACTAATTTAAAAATTATGAACTTTATGCAAATCAATCAATTTTTCACTAAGTTTATAATATTTGCTATTGCGCCATTTGTATTATTAATTAATTCAGTTAATATTTTAAACTCTGTGCCCCCTGGAGGAACAGATAAAAATGCTATATTATTAGCCCAATTATCTCGAGCTGATTGGCGGATATGTTCACAAGAAAATCCTCCTTTAGTTGAATCTTTTTATATAGAAACAGCTAATTTTTTTGCCAATATTTGCCAAAAACAGAATAGTAAATTAATTTATATTGGCGGTCAAAAGGCTAATCCTGAAAATGCTATTCAAATAACTGCAATGGTGGAAGAAGGAACCGGATATGTTGCTGAGGATGGAGATATTACATATATTGTAACAGGTGCTACTTTTAGTATTGTAAAAAATGCTAAGACTATCAGTGAAGAGCAAGTGATATATCTATGTAGTCAATTTTCTGAAAAAATATGTCAAGAGAGGTAGTATAACGATTAATTTTTCTTTAAATAAAGTTTAAAAATACAGATACTTTTTAGGTATATTCTACTATGGGTACAACTATGAGACAAATCAGTCTGTCATCAAACTGATTTTTGCAGACATTAGTATCAAGCCTTTGCCAGATCAGCCTTTTATCCAATTATATAGATTTAATAAAATATTTATTTTTTGGCTCCGATCATGTATCATAGAACGAACTAATTTATTCATTTACCAGAGGACTAAACTGTGAATTTTGTCAAGACTAATCAACAGTTCTTAAAATTAGGGATGTTTGCCATAATGGCATTTCTTTTATCTACATTTTCATCTAAGGTTCTAGCATCTAGCAACAATCTAGAGGCAGAGCAAAACACAATATTATTAGCTGAATCGCCCCGCAATAATAAGCGTATTTGTTCCCAACGTGGAGCCAATTGGTCTGAGGTAAATTATTTTGAATCAAAGAACTATTTTGCAAATATTTGTCGTCAACCAAACGGAAAATTAATGTTAATTGCTGGCAGAAAATCTAATCCGAATCAAGTTTTAAAGTTACCTGTAGAATTTAACCAAGGATATTTGGCAACTCATGGTAATAAAACTTTTATGGTGAGTGATAATTCTTTTAGTATGGCAATAAATGGTCTAGTTATTCAGGAAGAACAAATTATCTATCAGGGAAAATAAAATTAGGTAGTATTGATTGACAATTTCAGGGAAAGTAAAAAAAAAGTAGAGAGTTTTCGAGTATTTATCTCCTTTGATTGTGTGTATCACAATTCAATTTAATTAAAGTTTTTGATTAGAAAAATATTGAAAGTACAGGTATTTTCCTAGCCTCATATTTGAGATGATTTAAGTTGTGTGGCTCGGGAATTTTGTTGAGCAGATTCCACTAAAAATTTATTAGCTTTAGTCTCAGAGACTGTTTGTTAAATAAATATTAAATCCTCCGGTAGGATGGCTTAGGCGGCAATAGTTATAAGTTGCGAACTCCTAACTGTCTGCCTTAACCCACCGAACATACTGAATATTAAGCACTCTAGCTTATTCTTTGCTTGAGATAATTTCATAAGAAAAAACTTTAATTTTACAGTTATTTGTCAAAAAAATGCGTGCTCAAATACGAGATACAGAAATCTATTTTGATATTGAAGGTGCTGCCCTAGTTCCAGATGGCGATCGGATGCAAGAAAAACCCATTGCTTTTGTAATTCATGGCGGTCCAGGCGCAGACCATACTTCTTATAAACCTACTTTTTCTCGTCTCAGTCAAAAATTACAATTAGTCTATTTTGACCACCGAGGACAAGGGCGATCGGCAAGGGGACCAAAAGAAACTTATACCCTAGAGAATAATGTGGAAGATATGGAGGCATTACGCCAATATTTAGGATTGGAAAAAATAGTAATTATTGGTACTTCTTATGGTGGAATGGTCGCCCTTAGTTATGCAGTGCGTTATCCGGAAAATGTTCAATCTTTAATTGTCATTGCTACTGCTGGAAGTTATCGTTTTTTGGAATTAGCCAAAGTTAATCTAGCTGAAAAAGGAACAAAAGAACAACAAGAGATAGCTAAATTTTTATGGGATGGTAAATTTGAGAATGAGGCCCAACTCAAAGAATATTTTCAGGTGATGATGCCTATGTATTCAATCACCTATAAACCAGAAACACCAGGAAAAAGTTGGAGCCGAACTATTTTATCTCCCGATGCTATTAATGTTGCCTTTGGTGGCTTTTTACGTTCTTACAATGTGCTAGACAAACTACATAAAATTACTGCTCCTTCTTTAGTAATAGCAGGAAAACATGATTGGATTTGTCCCCCAGAATTATCATCAGAAATCGCTACAGCTATTCCCAATGCAGATTTAAGAATCTTTAAAAATAGCGGCCATTTAATTCGGGTTGATGAACCAGAAGCGCTTCTGGATACTATTATTGGATTTGTTGTTGACAAAGGATAAAAAGGAAAGGTTGGAAGTCGGATGAAAAAAAAGATAAATATAGCTGTCTAAAATGAATTGCATAAGCTCTTTTTAAACATCTATAAATATAAATTAAATATAATGTGAATTTTGTTTTCACATTAGTAAAAGAATAGAAAAATCAGAAAGAAAAATTTATCTTAAATAATTTTCAACGGAGAGGGTGGGATTCGAACCCACGGAAGGTCTCCCTTCAACAAATTTCGAGTTTGCCGCATTCGACCACTCTGCCACCTCTCCCTAATTCAGTTATAAGTTATCAGTATCTCCCGCTAAGGTTAAAGGTCTGAGACCTTATTTTTTGGTCAAAATTGACTTATTGGGGCTTTGGCCATTAATATGAGCAAAATATAACTATTTTAATTATAGCGTTTGTCAGGCTTTTCTGTTCTATTAGCTGTTTTCTGTATTCCCTGTTCCCTATTCTCTAATATCAAAGAAAAGAACTATCAACCTGATCTGATTCTAAAGTTGTTTGAAAGCCAGTAACAGGAGTCCATTGAATCCCACCATCACGACCTGTCCAAAATAGAGGAATATTATTTTCTTGAAAAAATTCAATCATATCTGGATGGACAGAATCTGAAGAAGCGATCGCTACTTCTGGCCGAATAATATTCAATAACTCTGGATTCAGCTTATTTCCAGGCCACCAAAGTACCTGAGTCTGCTGAAAACTTCTTGCTGCTAATAACTTACTCTGCTCCGATAGTTTAGCATTTCCCAATAACAACCAAGTTTGGCCATGAATAATAAATTCTACAATTGGAGTCTCAGAATTAATTAATTTCATCTGCGTAGAACCCAACTCAATGTTTTGATTATTTACCATAGTGTAGTAATTAGCCTGACTCTTTTGCAGAGCATTAAATACAGGTTGATTATTAGTTTGATAATTCTTTTCATCATCAGCATCTACATCATAAAAAGTTTTAACTCTCAAGCTATCAAAAATATTAGACCAACCCCGACTCAGACCTTTTTGGGAATGAACAGCAATAGACCAATCAATTTTATTAATACCTTGCTGCCGTAAAAATGGTAATACAGTAAACCTGGATGTATTTTCATCTCCAACATTAACCAGAATTACTTTACCTCTGTCTTGAATTACAAACACTGGTTCGGAGGATGAATTAAGAATCGTAGCTTGAAACACAGAAGTCCTAGTATACCAGAGAGGAATAATAATAATAGCGATCGCCAAAATCGCACTCCACTGCCAAAACTTCAGAGGCAACTTTTTCTTCTTACCCTTATTTCCTTCTGGGGGTTTACTTCTCAAAAACCAGGCAGCAAAAATCAACCCATATAGCACAACCAACTGATAAACTGATATTGCTCCCACTGCCACTTGATTTCCCGGTAACTTGCTAAAAAAATGCACAATTTCAATCAAAATCCTAACTGGAAAATACAAAATTCCAGCACTCAAGCTACCCACATAAGGGGAAATTAAAGCCAGCATTGCACTAATAAATCCACCTAGAGTAATTACAGCAACCAGAGGTGCAGTAATAATATTTACCAAAATAGTATAGGGCGAAACCACATAAAACACAGATAGCAATAGAGGTAAAGTCCAAACAGAAGCAGCAATGGGAATTGCAACTAAAGAAGCAATACCAGAGGGCAACCAATCTAAGCGTTTCATTAAAGGTGGTACTGTTACCAATAATCCTAAAGTCGCCAAGAAACTCAACTGAAATCCTAAATCCCAAATCCATAGAGGATTGATTAATAACAGCAAAGTAGCAGCCAAAACTAGAGAAGCTAATGGTTTAACTTGGCGTTGGGAAACAATTGCCAGCAAAGCTGCTAAACCCATAAAAGCTGCTCGCAATACTGAAGGGGAACCACCAGTCAAACCCACATAGATAATTAAAGTAAAGATACCAAAAGCAAATCTTGCTCCTGAAGGCAAATTTTTCGTCAAAGTCAACACCACACCCAAAATTAGGGAAACATGAAAACCTGATGCTGCCAATATATGAGCTAAACCCACCTGCACAAACTGGTCTCGTAGTTGATAAGACAAATCGACAGCTCTACGTCCTAAAACCATTGCACTTACCAGAGGGCCTTCTGGCACTCCCAATAAACTTACCTGAGCGCGAATAATTCGCTGTCGAATCTTATATAATCCCCAAGCGTTACTACTTTCTTGATTAGTAGTAGTAAGTTTATAACCTGTAACCCCAGCAAAAGAACCTTGTCTTGCTAAATAAGCACGAAAATCAAACCCTCCAGGATTAGTTGCTGGAGATGGTTTATATAAAGAACCGGTTATTGCCACTAATTCACCAGGATCGATACCTGTTGCTTGCAGAAGGGGGACTGTGACGTAAAGTTTTCCTGTAACATCTTGGTGTACATTTGCCGAACCATCAGTACCAACTATTTCACTTACTTGAGCTACTTTTAGCCAAAGTTGCGCTTTTTCTGAGCGAGTCTTGCGCGGAGAGGAAATAACTCTTCCACGAACCGTAACTACTTGTTGCTGAGATTCACCATCAACTGGAATGATTTTACTAATATCGCTTACTGTAGGTTGGGGTACTCGAAATTGAAAATAAATACTGGCAATAAAAGCGATCGCTCCAGCAATTATCCACAACCAATTTGAATTTAGCAGTGATTTTCTAGTTCTTTTGGAGAGTGAATCTGGAAAGTCACCACTTCTGAGTAAGTCTTCAGAATTGATTTTTTGTTGAGAAATTGTGATTACTTTAGCTGAACTGCGTAAATTTTGTCGATATCTTTGTTGTACAATAATTGCTAATACTAATCCTATAGTTAGTACAGCATATATGCCCCAAGGTACAATAGTAGATATTAGCCCCATTATGTAGGCTAGGCAGATGACGAGCGCTAAAGCTTGATTCATTTTTTAGTAAGGAAGAAGGGAGTTAGACCTTTGTTTGTAGTTTTGCTCTATCCCCTTAAATATTTTGGCTAGAGCAAAACTACGAGCCTGATGATATTTTTATGTTAAAAACATTAACGTTTAACTACCATGAACGATCAATAATTTAGATAGCTAAACCTAGTCTTAAACCTAGGACTGAATGAACAAACATAATAAATAGTGCAATGCTACCCAGATAAGCATGAGTAGTCCTCAATGCAGCTTGATTTCCACCAAATTTTTCAGGGAAATGAAACCGTTTGCTGCCAGCAATGCTAATACAACTGAACCCGTCCAAAAGTGGGGACTTTCAAATATTTCTTGTTTCTGCATCACAAGAGATAATACTCCACCTGTGTAACCTAATGCCATAAATAGAAACATGAATGGTGCCATTTTCCGATGATTGGAACCACTTTCGAGAGCTATTGCTTCATCAGTGACTACTCGTCTACGCCATCCGGTGAAACCAACAAAACTACCCATAGCAAATATAACGATCCCCATCATTAGTGGGTGTCCCCAATGTACAATTGGTTCTGGCACACCAAGGTTGCTGAATATGTCAGCTATTGGTTCTAAATATTGTCTGATTTCCATTTTTCTTCTCTCTGGTGTTTTAGGATCGAGTTTACAAGTTTAACAGAACTCAGGCACTCAAACAAGAAACCGGATTTATTGTCCTGATTATTGTTTTTTAAATCACAAAATTTCGTCGAAAAACAAGTTTTCTGCACAAGTCCTCGTAGGGGTTTGGTCGCCAAACACCTACCCTATAAATGAATCTAGCAACTCTAAATCAAGCGGATTTGATATTACCCATTTTCAGGAAATATCAATTATGGTTTGAGATTGCTTTATATCGTTTAAATTTCCTTTAATCAATCCTTCTATTACAGAAGAGGTAATAATTAATTATTAATTGTTAATTATTGAAGCTGCTTCCACAGTTCCTTTCAATAGTGGAAAGTTAAGACTTTCCCGTTGTGCTAAGTAAAGTTGACCCACTTGCCGTGCTAAATTACGAATTCTGCCAATATAACGAGTACGTTCAGTAACCGAGATTACTCCTCTAGCATCAAGCAAATTAAAACTGTGGGAACATTTGAGAACATAGTCGAGACTGGGTAAGACTAATTCTTGTTTTATGAGTTGTTCAGCTTCTTTTTCATAGAGACCAAATATAGTAAACAGAAAGTCAGGATTAGATGCCTCAAAATTATAGGTACATTGTTCAATTTCTCCCTGAAGATAAACATCTCCATAAGTAACGTTATCAGTCCAAGCTATTTTAGTGATAGCATCAACTTCCTGGAGATACATGGCAAGGCGTTCTAAACCATAGGTGATTTCAATGCACACTGGTCGGCAATCTATACTACCACATTGTTGAAAGTACGTAAATTGGGTAATTTCCATACCATCAAGCCAAACTTCCCAACCAACACCCCAAGCACCCAGAGTGGGAGATTCCCAGTTATCTTCTACAAATCGAATATCATGGTCTTCTGGACGGATACCCAGAGCGCGGAGAGAGTCAAGATAAATATCTTGAATATTATTAGGAGAAGGTTTGATTAAAACTTGATATTGATAGTAGTGTTGAAAGCGGTTAGGGTTTTCTCCATAACGTCCATCAGTAGGACGACGACAGGGTTCAACGTAGGCAACTGACCAAGGTTCCGGACCAATAGCCCGCAGGAAGGTGTGGGGATTCATTGTGCCCGCCCCTTTTTCCGTATCATAAGGTTGAGCGATCAGACAGCCGCGATCGCTCCAGAATTGATTTAAGGTGGCTATGACTGATTGGAAGTTCACTTACTCTTTTTAGGTTTTTATTTTACCTGAAATTATGGCATTATTTGGGATATTATGAGCAAAATACTCTTTTAATTTTTCCCATTTATCATATTGTCTAACATAAAACAATTGTATTGTCAACCAGAAAAAAAATCGATTTTTTACTATAATTTAATTAGGAATCAAAAGAGGTAATTAATAATGATTACATCCCCAGTTGTTTTGAAACAACCAAAAGAATATACTTTAGAAAATTGGGTACAAAATCCTCCTGAAAAGAAAGAATGGGTGGATGGGGAATTATTGGATAAAAATGCCATGACTCTTAAGCATAAGTCGGATTCAAGGAAATCTTTACTTTTATTGGAGAAGTTACAAAGATTCTAGTGGGCAAGGTGGAAAAGTTTATACTGATGTACCTTGTCGCACAAATAAGCAAGGACATTACCCGGATGTTGGTTATCTTAATCCAGAATTAGAGACAGAGTTTGGCAATGAAAAAGTCTTAGCTCAAAGCTTTCCTTTAAGTGCTGAAATTATTTCTCCTACAGATTGAGCTGAAGATATTATTGGCAAAGCACAAGAATATTTAGAGTCTGGAGGGGAAGAAGTTTGGTTAGTATTTCCTGAGAATAAATGGGTAATTGTTGTAACTCAAGAATCGAGACTTATTTTTATTTCTGGGCAAGTTGTTAATACTCAAAAAGTTTTAGATGGTTTTAGTCTTCCGGTAGATGAATTATTAAGTTAATCAAGACTTACGAAGATGAACCCAGAAACCAGTTTTTTTAGTCAATGTATATTCAACCTCTCCAAAAATCACAAATCAAGTTCATTATTATCTATAAATTATAAATTATTTCCCACTATTCCCTGTTCCCTATTCCCTATTCCCTGTTCCCTATTCCCTATTCCCTTTAATTATATGAATAATCAACTTTTGAAGGAAAAATTACAAGCGACCATCAAAAATATTCAAACTATAAATGATGGTTCTCCTGTTACTAATTTGAAGTTAGACAAAACTTTAGAGAAAGAAATTGAAGAGTTAACAACAGACTTAGAAAGTCTCAATCCTCATCCTCAACCTCTCCTCCATACTCCTAATTTATTAGATGGAACTTGGCAACTTATATACTCTACAGCTAGAGAAATCCGTTCTTTAGATTCTCTACCTTTGGGATTAAAAGTAGGTAAAGTTTATCAAGCAATTAATGTTGCGAATAAAACATTTTTTAATATCGCTCAAGTACAACATCCTCTGAAATTAATATCAGGATATGTAAAAGTAACTGCTAGTTTTGAAGCTGCTATAAATAAATCTGGTTTAGCAGATAAACGCATCAATGTTTATTTTGATAAACGTTATTTGGCGATTGAAAAAATTTTAGGTATTGACACCCCTAAACTAAATCCCTTTAAAGTTGTAGCAGCTAACAATCCTCAAGGTAGAGTTGCCACACTTGATGTTACTTATTTAGACAAAAATTTCAGAATTGGACGTGGGGGAGATGAAAGTTTATTTATTCTCAATAAAGCTAACCTATAACCATTCAGCTCTTAGTATTATCCCATTTTTGTTGGGTTTGGAGACTAAACCCCTACGATAAAATATTACAATTTATTTAGGATTGCTATAGCTTATAACTGACAGCTTTTTGGGCAGTATTGCGCAGGAAATGCTTACGTTAATTTATTTCCTTTATACTCCATAATTATAATAGGAATTTTGAATATTTTCCTGCCTAATTGAGGTATAGCAAATTTCAACTTTAGAGATTGAGGTAATTCTGATAAAGAAATAGGCACGAAATCTAAGCGACTGTAAAAATATTCTAATTTTTGACCTATACATTCCAAATATAAAGGTTTGCTTGCCTGTTGAATTAGATATTTTGTAAGTGTTGTGCCTAATCCACATTTTTGCCAAGCTTTTACAACTACTAAACTACCTAATTCTTGTGCATCTTCAAAATTACGCAACTGTCCACAAGCTACTAATTTTCCCTCACATTCAATTAGCCAAAATTGTTGCCAACTTAATTGAGTCGGGTCAAGTTTAGCACTTAAAACTAACTTACGGATAGACCAAATATCTTTAGCAGATGCAGGTCTAAGATTACAGGAATTTGGTAATACTATTTCTGTCATTTTCAGTTCTAGGGAATAGGGAATAGGGAGTAGGGAGTAGAAATTAGTATTAAACTTTACCTTACCATCCTAACAATTATATAATTTTAAAGGTTTTCAGTTAAGATTGACTACTATAGCGCTACGCGCAAGTTAGAAGTCAAAAGTCAACAGTAAAAAGTAATATCTGACTAAGTTTCAGTCTTTAGCAGTGTCCTAAGCTAAATCTGTACTGCTATATAGAAATTTTTACTGAATAACTAAGGTTTAAAGCCTCTCCTTTAAAGGAGAAAAAAAATTTTCCTTAAGGGTCAATCCTCTTCTTTTCAAGGAAAGGTAATTCTTAATTGTTGAAAACAAATTGAAGATTACTATATAATCTAAAAAGTTTAGAAATTATCATCCACAAATATTGATTATGTATTTTACTCCTATCACTGAAAAAATAGCAAAAACTAGCCTAAAAAATATTAAACTTATTGCTACTGATATGGATGGTACATTAACAAAAAATGGTAAATTTACTTCTGACCTTTTTCTCGCTCTAGAAAAGTTAGCAGCAGCAAAAATCCAGGTATTAGTAATTACAGGTCGTTCTGCTGGTTGGGTACAAACTATCAAAAATTATTTGCCTATAGTAGGAGCGATCGCTGAAAATGGTGGTTTATTTTATCCTATTCATAGTGAAGCACCTGAAATTTTAACTTCTATTTCAAATATTGCTCTACACAGACAAAATTTAGCTGACGTTTTCCAATACTTAAAAAGTCAATTTCCGCAAATTGAACCATCTGTTGATAATCAGTTTAGATTAACAGATTGGACTTTTGATATACAGGATTTGAGTTTGTTTGAACTAA
Organism: Dapis purpurea BLCC-M126; assembly: GCF_050015975.1. Lineage (NCBI taxonomy): Bacteria > Bacillati > Cyanobacteriota > Cyanophyceae > Oscillatoriales > Microcoleaceae > Dapis > Dapis purpurea. The sequence continues at coordinate 13,614 of NZ_JBNHER010000290.1, forward strand.
CAAAAATGGCAGACCTTTGTCAAACAAAAGGTTATGGTTTTACCTATAGCACTGTCCAATGTCATATCAAACCTTTAGAACAAGATAAAGCTACTGGATTATTCCAAGTTTTGTCAAAATATTTCCCTGAGTTGACAACAGAAACAATTATTACAGTTGGTGATAGTCCGAATGATGAAAGTTTATTTGAAGAAAGTAAATTTCCTTTGTCAGTCGGGGTAGCAAATGTTATTGAATATGCTCATAAACTAAATTATCAGCCAGTCTATATTACTAGCAAAAAAGAAGCAGAAGGTTTTTGTGAATTAGCAGAATTATTATTAGACATAGGTGTGGAAAAAATATAGACTTTTGTACATCGTAGGGAACAGGGAATATATTTTTACACCAAAGATAGGAAAAATTATTTTGTAAGTAACTTTTATTTCTATAGATCAATGTTAAATGCCGAAAAGCAAAACAAAAAGAATTATCAATTATTCATTATCCATTAATGAACAAACTGGATTTAGTATTACTATTTAAAACTATAATCTGAAAAATTTAATTTAAAATTAATTATGCTTCAACCAGAATCAACACAAATTAGAATAGTATTAGTAGAAGCCCAAGGGCCATTAAATGTTGGTTCTGTAGCCCGGATTATGAAAAATATGGGCTTCTACAATTTGGTCTTGGTCAACCCACAATGTGACCCTTATGGAACAGAAGCCCGAAAAATGGCAGTTCATGGGGCAGAAATTTTAGAAAAAGCGACCATAGTCCAAACATTACCAGAAGCTCTAAAAGGATGTCAAAGGGCGATCGCTACTACATCCTTAGACCGCTCATTACCCACCCACCTAGAAAACCCAAAAAATTCCCTACCTTGGCTACTGGGACACTCAGCAGCTTTAATATTTGGTAGAGAAGACCGAGGCTTAACTAACGTAGAATTAAACTACGCCCAAAGATTTGTCCGTATTCAATCGGATGATGCCTATCCCTCTCTAAACCTGGCTCAAGCAGTAGCCATCTGCTGTTATGAGCTATATCAAGCAAAACTTCATCAGGATAATAGTCCTCAAAGCCAACCCAATCCTGATTTAGAAGCCTCCCTAGATGTTTTAGAAGCATATTATCAGGATCTAGAAACCATGTTATTGAAAATAGGTTATCTTTATCCCCATACAGTATCCAGCAGAATGGAAAAATTCCGTCGTTTATACAACCGTGCCTATCCCTCTACTCAAGAAGTGGCAATGTTACGGGGAATGATTAGACAAATCAATTGGGCACTGTCTAATTATGATCGGCATGATAGTTAATTTTCTGCTTTGGGTATTCTAATTTAAGAGGAATGTCCCACCGCCAAGTTTAAGTTCCTTATGAAAACCTTCAGGATTTATCCATCAGGTAGTTATTTGACTTGGACTAGGTAAAAATAGGTACGACTCGCGCTAAAGTAATAAGGTGATTTACACTAAGCTAGTGAGGCTAAGTGCTTCTGTTCAAAGCTAATTTTCTAGTGATTTTGGTACAGAGCCTAGTCTTGAATAAGGTTTTAGGTTGTAGGTGCTAGGTTTTAGGTTCAATTTTTGTCCTTGGATTCAACCCCAACCCAATTGTGGACACTGCTAATAACGGTGGGGTTTTCAACCCGATTGCTTTGCAATAGTGTTGGGAAAAATCTGCTACCTAAAACCAAACAACTGTGGAGTGTAGTGACAATAATAATTATCAGACAAATTCACTATTAATAATATCAAAAACTGTCATAAATTAACAGAGATAATTGTTTGAATTTCCTCTAGTTTTTAGGTTATCCAATCAAAGAAAAAATTATTTTTGTCGAGGTAGCTTTTGATATTTTTGCAAGAGATTAATCAATAAAATTATAGTTATATATTAAGGTGTTTGGAGTGGTTCAGAATTTTCGTAATCGATCAATTCTTTCGGTAGTACCTTCTACTACTAAATCAGACTCTCAGTCGCAGCAGTCTAATATTAAAACGCCTAGTAATCGGCTGCAACCCCAGCTACCACTCAAGAAAAAGCGTAATGTAGCTAAGTTTCCACTTCCAGCTTCTGAGCAAACGCAAACATTTCTCAGGCCAGTACCTTCCAAAAAGAAAACTGTTGCACCCAGAGTTTTAAAACAAGAGATTCCTAAATTTCAGTCTCATAGGGCTAAACGTAGCCGATTAGATGAACTCGCGAGATTAAGGAAGATCGCAGAACAACAACCCACATCATCTGCTCGCCCCCAAAAACGACCAGAAAAAGCTCAATCTTTTATTTCTGAATCACTACCAACGAAAAAATCACCAGTTACAACTCGTCAGAATTCCCGTTCTGCTTCTTTGCTGCTGTACGCAACTCGGATGTTAATCTTAGGTGTGGGAATAGCAGTGATTGGTGGAACAGTACTATCAATATTGAAGCCTGGCAATAGTTCTAACCTGATCTCTCAAGCGGCAAATAGTGAGGTAGAGACAAATCAAGAATGGAAATCTCCTTCCATTGTACCTTTAGCAGTACAACAAACTAGGGAAATGGCAGCTTTGAAAACAGAGTTAGATACAGTAATAGCTAAATACCCAAAGCTAACACCAGGAGTATTTCTGATTGATGCTGATACTGGTGCTTATGTAGATATTAATGGAGATGCTGCTGTTGCTGCAGCTAGTACGATTAAATTGCCGATATTAGTAGCCTTTTTCCAGGCGGTGGATCAGGGAAGAATCAAATTGAATGATATGTTAACAATGGAGGAATCTCATGTTGCTGAGGGTTCGGGAGATATGCAGTTTCGGAAGCCTGGTGTCAAATATACGGCCTTGCAAACTGTGAGGAAAATGATCGTTATCAGTGATAATACAGCAACTAATATGTTGATTGAAGCTCTTGGTGGGGCTGATGTTTTGAATCAGTTGTTTCAGAGTTGGGGTTTGAAGAATACTGTTATTAATAATCCTTTACCAGATTTATCGGGAACTAATACAACGACTCCCAAGGATTTGATAAATTTAATTTCACAGGTAAATCAGGGTGGTTTGGTGTCGCTGAAGTCTCGCGATCGCTTATTTCGGATTATGGAAAGAACTCGAAATGATTCTTTGTTACCTAGAGGCGTAGGTAGAGGTTCTGTGGTTGCTCACAAGACAGGTAATCTGAAGTCTGTCTTGGGGGATGTGGGTATGATTGATTTACTTAATGGCAAGCGTTATCTATTGGCTGTACTGGTGAAGCGTCCGAATGATGATCAGGATGCTGTAGACTTGATTCGCGGGGTGTCTAAAGAAACTTATCAATATCTTAAGTCCTCAGAATAGAGGGAGTAGGGACTAGGGGAAATGGAAAAATGGTAAATATGGGAGCATTTTTCTACTTTTTTACTCTATTCTATTTCTCCATCTGCTGAATTATGAATTCTGAACTCCTTTGCCAAAAACCCTCTCCTTTTCCTTTGCCAAGATAACAAATAATTTTTATATAGAACCCATTTGGTATCTCTAAAAAATTAGGCGATCGCTACAGTCACATTGGCGTTGCACAATCAGGAATGATTAAATCCAAAAGTAGATATTTTTGGATAATGTTTCCTCAACAATATGTACAGCTTAAAATCTATTATCATTCTTTAATGTGCAACCCCGTCACATTAATTGGGCAGTTAAGTTTGATAATGACGCTTGTCTTGGTTAAACATCCTAGTGCAGGATGGCAGAAATAAGTGACCAGTAGGAGCAATGCCCTCTTCCTGAGATAGAATACGAGGGAGGTGCGATCGCATCGGAGAGGCCAGTCCCAAAAAGTGACCACTAAAAAAAGTGATTTATGGAGTAAACTAGAATTTGTGGAAGCCCAGTCAACCCCATTCTAGATGCCTGTCCCCAAAGCTCAATCCATAATCCTGTCGCCAAGACAGAAAAGTCTACTGCAAGTTCTAGCCAGTCAGACCAGCAATTCCTATCGCCTGCCTGGTCAGAAGGGTAAAACTTATCCTAGCTGCTGCTTCTGGAACAAACAATACAGCGATAAGTGAACAACTACAACTGCATCGAAGGCAAGTGAGGCAGTGGCGAAAAAGATGGTTGGAGGCTTCTGAAGAACTTGCAAGTGCTGAAACTCAACAGGTGAGCGACAAGAAGTTAAGGAAACTGATAGAAGACATTCTCAGTGACGCTCCCCGCCCTGGAACAACCAAATTTTTCTCCGTGGAACAAGTGGTCCAAATCGTAGCAATGGCCTGTGAAGACCCGAAACAATCTCAACGGCCAGTGAGTCATTGGACTCCAACAGAGCTAGCAAAGGAAGCTATAGAGAGAAGGATTGTTGAGAAGATTTCACCCCGCAGTGTGGGGCGTTTTTTAAAAGGAAGCGACTCTACAACCTCATCGTCATCGTTACTGGTTAAACTCTAATCCCTCTGCTCCAGTAGCTTTTCGCGACCAGGTTAAATCTATCTGTCGGTTGTATCTATCTGCTCAAGAATTACTCGAAAAAGGTATCCATTTGATTAGTACCGATGAAATGACGAATATTCAAGCTAATGAGAGAATTTTTCCCACTCAACCAATAGAGCCAGGGCGAGTCGAACGCACTGAATTTGAGTACATTCGCCATGGCACTCAATGTTTGTTAGCTAACTGGCATATTGCCAAAGGACAAATAATTGCTCCTTCGATTCAGGCAACTCGCACAGAAGTTGATTTTCTGCAACACATTGAACAGACTATCGATACTGATGCTGATGGAGGATGGATTTTTCTGGTCGATCAACTCAATACTCATAAATCTGAATCATTAGTCCGTCTTGTAGCTCAACGTTGTGGTATTCAGACTGATTTGGGGGTAAAGCAGAAATCAGGTATTCTCCAGTCTATGGCAACTCGTGCTGCTTTTTTATCTGACGAGTCTCACCGGATTCGCTTTGTTTATATCCCTAAACATACTTCTTGGCTGAATCAAATTGAGTGTTGGTTCTCTATTTTGGCCAGGCGTTTACTCCGGCGTAGCAGTTTCTCTTCTACCTCAGACCTCAAGCAAAAGATACTGAATTTTATTGACTATTTCAACTGTACTCTGGCAAGACCTTTTGTCTGGAAGTTTCAGGGGTTTTCAGAGAATGATTAAGCAGATTTAGATGCCATGCTCATACTGGTCAAGCATCAAACTGAATGCTCATCATTTTTAGCTTGGCTTGAGACCATTTATTTGAGCTAGCGATCGCACCTCCCTCCTATTCTATCTCAGGAAGAAGGCATTACTCCTACTGGTCAGTTATTTCTGCCATCCTGCACTAGTCATATCATTTACTCTGATTTCAATATTTTTCTTTTCAGTTCTTCCAATACTTTTTCTGCTTCTTGTTGTCTATATTTATGAACAAATATATGAACAAATAATTGCTCTATTACATAATTTACAATCTCCAACAAATTATTAGCTTCTTCTACATTTATATCATGTCCGGATAATTAGTGATAAAAAAGTTTTTGTTTATAGTAGGGCTTTAGCCCGATAAATACCTATCTTAGGGCTAAAGCCCTACTACGAGCTTTAATTATCACTGTTCAACCGGACATGATATTACTTGCTTTGTAAAAGTAAGATGCTCTGAATGTGCTCCCTCATTTCCTAATTGCCTGATACCTTGAATTATTTCTCTTAAATCTTCTGACATTTGTTCCTGCTCAAATAGTTGGGTAAGCCTATCAGAAAGATTAACAAAATAACTTTTATCCTTGTTGTTTGTAGCTTCAATGGGAATTTTAAAGTAATGGCAAATTTCTTCTAATACCACTTTTAAAAAAGAATGCTACGAAAAGGTAGCTCTTGATCGGATGTGCTGAAAAATAGCTGCTCCAATTCATGTGAGATAGTTATATCTATCGTTTTCCCTTTTTTTTTGAATGTTTATCCCTTCTTGCTTCTTGCTTCTTCCTTCTTCCTTATTTCTACCATTTGTAGCAAACATTTATAAAATTGGTATAATACTGCTCTGCATAAAATAAAGCTGGTACGTGGAGAACTAGCTAAAACTAATTGAGCTTGATAAGTAATTTCAGCATCTGAGTGTTTCACTATAATTAGTGGGGTTCGTAAGTCCTGTTTAAAATAATACTAAGGAGATTGCGTACAATTATCGGTTTTTGATAAAGTGATTTGGGGGGGATTAGTTTCACACAGTTAAGTTTGATAATTATAAATTTTCCTATCTACCTAATTCCGAATTCAGAAAATATTAATTAGTTTCATTGCGTAAGTCTTGATTTTAATTAATTCTTTTTAAGATCCAGCTAATATTCTTGACCAACCCTGATTAAAATGCTAAACTACTGCTAATATAGAAGACCTAATTTAAGTAAATATAAAAAATAAGGCCCAAAACGGAGATAAGTTATTATCTCTAAGGAGCGCTATGAAAAAATGGAAAACCTAACAGATTATCGTAAATTAGATCCAGGTTTAGTGAATGCCTTGAATAAAACACCACCATCACAAAAACAGCCAATGGAAGTTTTTGTGCGGACAACAGAAGTGCCAAATCAAATAGAGGCAAATTTTTTACAAAAACTAGGTGTGAGAGGGGTAAATCATCAACGATGTACTTTTACAGCTAAACTTTCACCTGAAGCAGTTACAGAATTAGCTCATCAACCTTGGATACATAATCTCAGATTAGCAAGAAATATACGTTGGGCTTGAGTAGAGAGGAATGTCCAATATGGCTTTTTTCTACTTTTTACTAAAGCGATCGCTTGTTTTCCGGAAAAAAACTGGAGCGATCGCTAATTTTTTTCAGGTGATCTCAAGAAGGAGTCAGGAGACAGGAGTCAGAATGAAAGAAGGAGTCAGGAGACAGGAGTCAGAATGAAAGAAGGATTCAGGAGACAGGAGTCAGGAGTCAGAATGAAGAGAGAATCTGCTAAAAGTTTTCAGGATTTGATAGTTTGGCAAAAAGCACATCAACTCGTTTTAGAGGTATACCGCTTTAGCAGCAACTTTCCCAAAACTGAAACTTACGGACTAACTTCTCAATTGAGACGAGCGTCTGTATCAGTGCCAGCAAATATAGCAGAAGGCTTTCGGAAAAAAGGGTTATGAGGAAGAAGGAGTCAGCAGACAGGAGTCAGGAGTCAGAATGAAAGGAGGAAGAAGGAGTCAAATGGGAGAAGAGAATTTGCTATTCGATTCTTGAATATTGCACAAGGTTCCTTAGAAGAAAGTCGATATTACTTAATTCTAGCAAATGACCTTGAATATGGAGATACTTCAGAACTTCTACTAAATTTAGAAGAAGTAACTAAATTACTAGATTCATACATTGCTGCAATTGAACAACGTAGACAATCTTCTAACTCCTGACTCCTGATTCCTAACTCCTAACTCCTAACTCCTAACTCCTAACTCCTGATTCCTGACTCCTGACTCCTAACTCCTAACTCCTGACTCCTAACTCCTAACTCCTGTCTCCTGACTCCTCCCTTACCCTTTTAATCAACCTCATATCTAAACGGATTTAGTATGACTCAGACTGCCACTAGATTTTACTTGAAGATTCAACAAGTGGAAAAACTATGCTTGTTTGAACTTGCTTGGGGTATGGGGCAACAATTAACTGTCAGTCTACCTTATCCTGAAAGTCTCACTATATCTTACCAAGATTGGGAAAAAAAATATCTGAATTTTTATCACAAAGCCTTACGGGGAAGGGTAGTAAATACAGGAAAAATAACGAGACAAGTTGATTGGCATCAAAAATTGGTGCAAGCAGAAGCAAAACTTCTGTGTGAGTTTCATCGTTGGTTACGACATGAGGAACTTTATGATATTAGAGCAATCATTGCTCAAGCAGCTAAACAAAAAACAGAAAGTTTACCATCACAACACAAAACTCATGTATCAACTGTTGATATCTTTATAACTTGCAACTCCCAAGAATTATGTCGTTTACCCTGGGAAGCATGGGAAATTACGGAATTTGCTGCATCTAGCAAAATTAGAATTGCCCGCCAACCAATTAATATTCGCAACACCACAATAAATTATCAATTTGAGTGCCGTCGAAGTAAAGCTAGGGTATTGGCAATATTGGGAGATGATACAGGTTTAAATTTTCAGGTAGATAAAGAAGCAGTAAAATCTCTTTCCCCAATAGCTGAAGTAGAGTTTGTGGGTTGGCAACCTCAAGAAACTCAAGCAGAGCTAAAAGAAAAAATTGTTAAAGCAATAACTGATCAACGTGGGTGGGATATTTTATTTTTTGCCGGACACAGTAATGAAACTCTTAATACAGGTGGGGAAATAGCGATCGCTCCCGGCACCACCCTATCCATCACAGAAATTTCCCAACCCCTAACTATGGCCAAACAAAGGGGTTTACAATTTGCCATCTTCAACTCCTGTAGTGGTTTAAGTATTGCCAATGCTCTGATAGACTTGGGTTTAAGTCAAGTTGCAGTCATGCGAGAGCCAATTCATAACCAAGTCGCCCAAGAATTTTTAGTAAGATTTCTCCAAAGTTTAGCCAAATACAAAGATGTTCACGAATCATTATTATCAGCGTGTCAATTTTTGAAACTAGAAAAAAATCTCACCTATCCCAGCACATATTTAATACCATCTTTGTTTCGCCATCCAGAAGCACCACTATTTTGTCTCCAAGCATCGAGTCTGAAACATAAACTTAAAAGGTGGTTGCCTACAAAAAGAGAAGCGATGGTTATAAGTACATTGATTTTCTGTAGTTTGCAACTTTCAACTCAAAGGTTTTTGATTGAGAAACGAGTATTAGTACAAGCTATGTATCGTCAATATACCAACCAAGTTGAAAGGCAAAATTCACCGCCTGTGCTGTTAGTAGAAATTGATGAAGATTCGATTAAAAAAGCCAAAATATCCGATCCTGTGCCAATGGATCGTAGTTATATGGCCAAAATTATCGATCAATTAACAACGATAAATGCCAATATCATTGGTATTGACTATCTTTTAGATCGCTATCAACCAGAAAATGACAAAAAACTCGCCCAGACTCTACGATCATCTATAGAAAAACAAAATACTTGGTTTATATTTGCCACATCCCGCAATCGATCTGGTGGTTGGTTTGAAGCATTACCAGAGTTAGCTTCCCCTAAGTGGCGACTACAGGGAAATGTTAGCGTAGTAGGTTATGAACGTTACGTTACCCATGTAACACTCCTACCAAGCCAAGATTCCACTGAAACACCATTGCCCTTTGGTTATTTGTTAACAGTTGCTCACTTATTAAACTTTGAACAATCTGATAATTTGCTGCAACCTCAGATTAATTCCTCAATTGATTGGTTATCTCAAGTCAAAAATCATATTGCTCAGACTACAGGTAAACACTTTTTTGATTTATCTTCTAGCTCATCTCGGTTAAAATCTTTAACAAAGTTTTCTTATCGACTAAGGCAAATGTGGCTGCATCCAATTATAGATTTTTCTATTCCTCCAGAAGCAGTTTTTCTACGTCTACCAGCTTGGCAACTTTTAGAGAGTAGTGAATCCCAACTATTACCAAAAATTTTAACAGATAAACGCCCATCAATAGTAATTATTGCTGCTGGATATAAAGATGCAGGATTAACTCCTGGAGAAGATAATTTTCCTTTACCTCCTGCTGTTGGTTACTGGCGTTCTCAAAAAAATCCTCCCGATCTAAGTAGAGCATTTACAGGGGGAGAAGTTCATGCTTATCTGGTTCATCATTTCCTTAAGCAGAGATTAGTTATACCTATTCCTAATTTATGGCTAATTGGGGTAGCTGCTATTTTAGGAAAAGGAGTGGTATTAATGTTAGAGAATAACTCTAAATCTAAGACACAAAAAAATAAAATTATTTTATCATTACTATTTTTATTAACTCTAATTTATAGTATTTATTCTCTACAAATATACATTTCAGCAGCTATTTTATTACCTTGGTTATTACCTAGTCTGACATTTTGGATTTATGTATTTTTATACTCGATCAATTCCAAGTCAACTTTAAAAAATTGAGGTGTTGTATCGCCCAAAAAGTCAAAATTCAAAAGTAATCTCTGACTGAATTTTTCCTCCGTGAATAAATGCTGGTTCATTAATTGATAATTGATAATGGATAATTGATAATTACCTCTGGTTAAA
>NZ_JBNHER010000291.1:0-12147 GCF_050015975.1 Dapis purpurea BLCC-M126
GTAAAATCTTTTTATCGTCCTTATTATTCGTAACATTCTTTTTTCAAAATGGTATTAATGTTTGCTACCAAAGATTGATGGGGAGATGGGGAGATTCATATATTTGCAAAATTTTTTGTATTTCATATTAATATCTTCTTAAGGCTAAAGCCCTACTACTCGACATAATATAAATCCTATAAAAAAACCGGTTTCTCTGGTCAAAAAACAGACTAACTACAATAAAATTTGAGCGTAAAACTATTTCTGCTGAATGCAAACTTTGTAGGTAATATCCTTAAATAATTCCCACATTCAAACTTTCAAGCATTTTTCTGCCCAGAAATTTTGTAAGTCCCATTAATTGAATTTAATTTGATATTTATTGATTACACCCAAACTAGGAGAATATTAAATTATAAAATTCAAGGATATTTACTGCTCTAATTGATACAAAATCACTCGATTACGTCCGGCTTTTTTCGCTCGATATAAAGCTTTATCCGCCCGTTGAATAATTTCTTCTTTTGTGCTTCCATGTAAAGGAAAACAAGCAACTCCCAAAGAAACAGTTATGGATTGCAGAATTTTACCCTGATTTTTTAAGGATAATTCCCTTACTTCTGAACAAATATTTTCCGCCCTTTGTTTAGCAATACCTAAAGGAGTATTTATTAAAATTAAAGTCATTTCTTCTCCACCGTAACGACAAGCAATATCATATCCTCTAACTTTTTGTTGTAAAAATCTCCCTAGTTCTCGGAGTACCATATCTCCAACATCGTGACCATAAATATCGTTAAATTGTTTAAAGTGATCGACATCTACCATGATGACACTTAAAGGTTGTTGATTGCGTTTAGCTTTTATAATTTCTTGCTTGAGAGATTCATCTAAATAACGTCGATTAAATAAACCTGTTAAGGCATCGCGAATACTATCATTTCTTAATTTTTCTCTCAGTTTTAGGTTGTAAAGTGCTAAAGAAATTTGTCCAGCTACAGTATGAGCGAAATGTTTTTGATGGTGACTAATTTTTTCTGGAAATTCTGTTCGCAGATAAAACAAGCCCCAAATTTGATCTTGATTTAATAGAGGAATACAAATAGTTGTGGTAGGTTCATATTCCTGATCGACATGATCACAAAATAATCCTGGTTGAGCATTGCTAGCAATATGACTTTGTCCTCGTCGCAATGCCCAACAATCACTAAATTCTATTAAAGTTTCACTATCTGCTAGATTACCATAATAACTGACACTTTTCAACTTACCATTACGCTCATCTTTCAATAACACACTGCTAGAAAACTCTGGAAATAATTTTTTGAGAAACTCTCTGAGGAATTCATGAGCGTCTTCAATTTTTTCACACGCTTGTAAAAATTCTATCATCTGGTTAATAGTTGAGATTTCATAGTTGCGTTGCTCTAGTTTATTTACTGATTCTTGCAAACGCTGTACCTGTTCTTCCAGACGACTATTGTTACGATGCAAGGTTTCAATTTTTTCAGTCTGTAGCTCTTGCATTTCCTGTCGCAATGTATGAATTACTCCGCATATATCTACAGGATTGAGATTTTGCAATAGGCTACTTTGAGTTATAATACCTAGCATTTTGCCATTATTATCGCATACAACTAATCGTCGTACTCGCAAGTTTTGCATTTTTTGGTGAGCTTGCCATAAACTATCCACAGGTCTCAAAGTAGATAAAGGTGTACTCATAATGTCTGAGGCTTTGAATTGACTGAAATTTAAGCCTAGTGCTTGAAATTGCACAATATCTTTTTCTGTGACAATTCCAACTGGATGTAATATCTGTTGTTGATCTGAGTAAACTATGACTATACAACTAACTCGATACTTTGCCATTTGTTCAGTTAGAGTAAGTACATATGAATTAGGTGAACTATGAATGACATGAGTATTCATTACTTCCTCAATTTCTCTGTGTTTTAGGAGGTCAAATAATTTTAGGGAATTGCAAAGACTTGTGGAAGTAATCAACCCTAGTAATTCCTTGGTCTCGGATAATACTGGTAGATGACGAATTTTATGCTCCTGAAAATAGTTGATAATGGTATAAATATCTTGTATTTGTGAATCAACTATTGTGATTAATTTATTAGTCATCACATCTTTAATTTTGACATCCTCTACCTGAACTTTTTCGGCAATTAATCGAACTATATCACGCTCAGTTAGTATTCCTAAGAGTTGATTATTTTCAACTACTAATAAGCAACTCGAACGACTTTTTAGATCGATACCTTGATTTGATTCTATGACTGAATCTACCTCCATATTTTGTTGTTTTTTTGGTTGACTGAGGTAATATATTGCTTCTGTCAGTAAAATATCTGGACTAACCGTTAGAGGATGAGGATCGATGGCAGTCTCAATTGTAAAATTTGATAATATATTTGTGTTAAGAGACATTACTTATAACCAATATAAAATTTATATATATAAGATAGAATAAATTTCATAAATAGGCGAGTTTGAATTGTAATAAAATATTACTGAAAAATGTATTTATTACTAATTATTACTATAATTAAATCAATATTAAGCGCTATAATGTACAAGTATCATTCTACCACTTGATAACCATAAAGAAATTGTTAATAATTTTAATATTGGCGCGATTTGGCAATCCTTAAGCTAAGTATGATTACTGGTATTATTCCTACTAATACAATTGCTAAAGCTGGACCTGCTGCTTCAGTTAATCTCTCATCAGCAGCCAAATTATAAACCCTAATTGCTAAGGTATCAAAATTAAATGGACGAATTACCATTGTTGCTGGTAACTCTTTCATTACATCTACAAATGTCAACATTGCTCCTGTTAATAACCCACCCCACATCATCGGTACATGAACTTTAATTAAGGTTTTAGTAGGGCTATAACCTAAGCTCCGAGAAGCATCATCTAAACTTGGTTGAATTTTTACTAAACTTGACTCAACAGCGCCAAATGCTACTGCCATAAATCTGACTAAATAAGCAAACACTAATGCTGTAATAGTGCCACTAAATAATAAACCAGTTGAGATGCCAAACATGGAACGCATAAAACTATCAATGGCATTATCAACTGTACCTATAGGAATCAAAATTCCTACGGCAATAACTGAACCCGGTACAGCATAACCCATTGCTGCAATACGGGTTGAGAGACGCATTCCCAAATTTCGATTTAGACGTACTCCATAAGCCATAATGAGAGCGATCGCCACTCCTAAAACAGCGGTAATTGCTGCCAAGGTCAAACTATGGGAAGCATAATCCCAAAACCGACCCCGGAAGCTTGCTCCACTCTCAGCAATAGTCATTTGTAGTAATAATCCTCCTGGCAAGAGAAAACCTAAAAAAACTGGCAGTAAACAAGCAATAAAAGCACCCAATTTCCTGATTCCAGTTAAGTGAAATTGTTGTAAGTGTTGCTGTTGACTGCTAGTTTGATAATATTTGGCTTGCCGACGCGACCACAATTCGAGCAAAATTAACCATAAAATAAATAATAGTAATACTGCTGCTAACTGTGCTGCTGCTACTCTTTCCCCCATACCGAACCAAGTACGATAAATCCCAGTTGTAAATGTATCAACTCCAAAATATTGCACCGTACCGAAATCATTCAGGGTTTCCATTAGCGCTAGAGCTAAACCTGTAATTATTGCTGGTCTTGCCAGGGGAAGAGCTACTGTGAAAAAACTCCGCCAAGGGTTTGCCCCTAGAGAACGACTTGCTTCTAAAGTACAAGTTGATTGTTCTAAAAAGGCGACTCGCGTTAGAAGATAAACGTAGGGGTATAAAGTTAGGGTTAATAGGGCGATCGCTCCACCAATAGAACGAATTTCTGGGAACCAATAATCGTTTACACTCGTCCAACCAAATATTTCTCGCAACCATGTTTGTACGGGGCCATAAAATTCTAGGAGTTCTGTATAGGTATAAGCAAGAATATAGGCGGGAACTGCTAAGGGTAATAACATTGCCCATTCAAATATGCGAGTCCCAGGAAAACGGCACATTGTGATTAACCATGCTCCTCCTACTCCGATGACTGAGACTCCACAACCTACTCCTACCATTAATATAAAGGAGTTGAGGAGATAACGAGGTAAAACTGTAGAGGCTAAGTGACTCCATATCTCTCCTGTATCTGAGAAAATACTGCTCAGGACAAATATTACTGGAGCTGAGATGAGGGAGGCGATCGCTACAACAAATATTGTCCAAGCATCCCAGTTGAGACGGTTAATTTTTTTCATATTATTAAACGTTTTAATTTTAGATATTAGAAAAGTTTAGATAAACTTTAATGAGAATATTTTCTAAAAAGTAGGTTAAGATAATTTAAGAATAAATAATGTTCTAGACGACTTTGAGAACTATAACGTAAATTCTCAAATTCTCTTTAAAACTGGGTTTTTGGCATGACGGTTGTTAGTCCCACAATGTTTGTTCATAAACCCAGTTTTTTGACAAAGAAAACCTCTCCCCCAACCCCTCTCCTGCAAGGAGAGGGGCTAGATTTTCCCCATTCTCTTGCAGGGAAGGGGGTTGGGGGGTTAGGTTTCTCAACCCACATTTTCAAGCTAGACGCGCTAGGACTGATAACTGAAATAAGGGAGGTTAAGAAATAAATGGCCCAATCGGTAATTCTCCATCTGGAGAGTGTCAACAAGCAATTTTCTCGCACTACTACCCCTGCGGTGCAAAATGTAAATTTAACACTGTACCAGGGAGATATACTGGGGTTATTGGGGCCTTCAGGTTGCGGTAAAACAACTTTATTGAGAATAATTGCTGGATTTGAGCAACCACAGTCAGGCATTGTTACTATTAATGGGCAAGTAGTTGCTGGTAGACATGATTGGGTAGTACCAGAAAAACGTAATGTTGGTATGGTATTTCAAGATTATGCTTTATTTCCCCATCTGACTGTAGCTAAAAATATTGCTTTCGGATTACATAATTCTGGCAAAAAGTCAACTACACAAATTAATCATCAGGTAGGGGATGTTCTAGAATTAGTCGGTTTGTCTGGTCTAGAAAATCGTTATCCCCATGAATTGTCTGGAGGTCAGCAGCAACGGGTAGCTTTGGCGCGTGCTTTGGCACCAAGTCCAGCTTTGGTATTATTGGATGAACCTTTGAGTAATTTGGATGTACAGGTGAGGATTAGATTACGCCAAGAGTTACGGGATATTCTTAAAAGTGCTGGTACTTCGGGAATTATTGTCACCCACGATCAGGAGGAAGCGATGGCTATTTCTGACAGGGTAGCAGTGATGCGAGGTGGATGTGTGGAACAATTTGGTACACCAGAGGATATTTATACTGAACCTGCTTCTAAGTTTGTGGCGGAGTTTGTGACTCAGGCTAATTTTGTGCCTGCACGTCGTCATAACCAGGTTTGGGAAACAGAGTTAGGTGCTTTTGAGTTGACAAATAATAATGTGTTTTGTGGGGAAATTGGTAGTTTGGATGAATTTGATAATGTTGAATTGATGATCCGTCAGGAAGATTTGATGTTAAAAGCTGATGATGAGGGGTCTATGGTGATTCGCGATCGCCAGTTTTTGGGTAGAGAGTTCCGTTATTGTTTACAAACTGAGTCTGGAAAAGAATTAATTGCTCGTACTACTCCACAAATAGCATTGCCAATTGGAATTCAAGTCAAGGTATCTGTTGTTGAAGATAATTTGCGAGTTTTTCCGGTAATTCCTGGAGAAAAGTATGCACAATATTCTGAGCTAGTCGGAAGTAGGAATTTTTGATCTGGGTGGGAGTTTGGTTATGAAATCCCTACTAAGCGATAAAAAAGTTTTTGTTTGTAGTTGGGCTTTAGCCCCACAGTATAGATATATGGGCTAAAGCCCAACTACAAGCTCTAATTATAAGTATTTAACCAGACATGATATTATGCAGAAACTGGGTTTATCGACAAATTTGTGATATAGAATCGGGATTCCACTGCGTTCCTGTCGCAATGACTTAGCTATGGTAATTATCCGGATTCTATATGAGAAAGAAAAAATTAGGGCAATAAACCCGGTTTCTTGTTTGGGTGTGTAAGTCCCGATCAATACTCAAACTCAGTTAGGGATTACTTCTGAATTCAGAATTCTAAATTCAGAATTCTAAACTATTTCCAACCCACACGATCCATTAATTTAATCGCTTCAGGGTTCAACTTACCATAAATAGAAACATTAGTAGGATCGCTCTTGAAATCACCAAAGCTTGCCAAAACGCTAGCAACAGGTACGCCTGCAACTACAGGATATTCGTTATTCCCCTCAGAGTAGATTTTTTGAGCTTCTGGACTAGCTAAATGTTCCAGAAACTTAATTGCACCCTCTTTATTGGGAGCAGTTTTAACTACCCCACCACCACTAATATTAACGTGGGCACCGCGACCATTTTGGTTTGGGAAAAATATACCTACTTTCTCTGCAACTGCTTTATCTTCTGCTTTGGTAGACCTTTTCAAACGCGCCAAATAGTAGCTATTAGCAATACCAACATCACCAATACCAGCAGCAACAGCTTTTATTTGAGCAGTGTCATTTCCTTCTGGAGGTCTGGCAAAATTACTAACAAACCCTTTTGCCCAACTTTCTGTCGGTGACGTTCCCAGAATTTCAATTAAAGATGCTACTAAAGATTGGTTGTAAATATTGCTAGAGGAGCGGATTACAATTTTACCTTTCCATTTGTCTGTAGCTAAATCTTCATAAGTTGATAGCTCAGAGGGTTGAACTTTATCTTTGTTATACATGATTACCCGTGCCCGTCTGGAGAAACCAAACCATAAATTTTCCGGACTGCGGAGGTTAGCGGGAATTTTACTTTCGAGAATAGAAGAAGAAGCTGGTTGTAAGATTCCTTGTTCTTGGGCACGCCACAAATTCCCTGCATCAACTGTGATGAAGATATCTGCGGGACTGTTGGCTCCTTCACTTTTGATTCGTTCGATTAACTCCTCTCCCTTACCTTCAATTAGGTTGACTTTGATACCAGTTTTTTTTGTGAAACTGTCGTAAAGAACTTGGTCTGTGTCGTAGTGACGGGAAGAATATAGATTAATTGCACCACTTTGGGCTAATCCTCGGTTGCTTTTTCCTAGTTCGGCAAGTGCCACAGTTGCCATTGCTGTACCTGTTCCTAGAAATAATCGTCTAGTAATTTTCATTTTTAATTTTCTCCTTATTTGTTTTTGATAAGCAGGTATAGGTAATTTCCTAATACTGGCTGATTAATTTTAATTGTATTGCCATTTATTCTTAATAAATTTACTCCTTTATTGGGATTAATTTATAGAAAATTAGGCTCTACTGCTGAAAGCCTGTGATTATTTGACCTGATTTTGTCTATAGAGTAGTGACTTTCACAATTGATAAATTGTTTCTGGACACTAACTGATTTAACTCAGAAATTTTATTGCAGCATAATTAAATATATTTGTCAAGCATTTTTTGATAAATTATATTAAATCTGCTTACTTTGGAGTTTGGAGATTTTAAAAGAGGCAAAAACTCCAATTTTGCTAGGGGTTTAGTGACCAAATCTGTACAAAGCATAAATTGTAGCGATATTACCCGAAAAGATGCGGTTTTCATTTAGGTAGACGACAGTAGGGACATTCCATGGAACGTCCCTACAAGGTTTTGGTTATGACTATGTGGTTTATTAGAAGGCTGTATATCAATTACTAATATCATGTTCGGATAATTACTTACAATAAAGTTTTTGTTTGTAGTTGGGCTTTAGCCCTTACAATACTTAGTATTTGGGCTAAAGCCCAAATACGAGCCTAATTATAAGTGTTCTACCGAACATGATATAATATCATGTCCGGATAATCAGTGATAGAACTCCGTTCCGCTGACGCGATCAAAAAAGTTTTTGTTTGTAGTAGGGCTTCAGCCCGATACATACCTAGGGCTAAAGCTTTACTAAAAACTTTAATTATAACTATTCAACCGGAAATGATATAACGCCAAAAAAAAGAGTTTCACAGAGATAATTTCTGTGAAACTCTTAAATTAATTCAACTATTTACTTGACTTTAACTACTAGATTTGCTATTGCCAATCTCTAGAAAGTCTATCCAAGAAAATTAGATGTAGTAGTCAGGGTTAACATAGTTACTCAAATCTTCATCAATGAGACCATTGACCTCAACAGTACCTAAATTCTGGTAGAAACCAGCTTCGGTAGTTTCAATATCGTGTACCTCTAATGTTTTGAGCTTGAATCGGTCTTCAGGAGTGTCGTCGGAGATCGCAGCAGCGACAACAAGTATATTACCACTCACTTCACCATTATTGATATCTGCCCAACGTTCATGTGCACTGTGGGTATAATTGTCTTCTGTGAATTCAAGACTGTCTAAGAAACTCTGGTCTAAGAAGTTGTGGTTATTGAACGCATCTTCCTTGTTACCTACCCAATAAGTGATGTCACTATCAGCTCCAACAGAATCTAGGAATGCGCGATCAACAACAATCTCTTTAGAGAATTCAAGTAAGACGAAGTTATCTTGATATACATTATCAATACGATGCAGTCCGTGAGTTCCGTCACCTTCTGAGTTATCAGTGACTCCTAGTCCACTAGAGAAAGCACCTAAATAGGCTTCTTGGAAAACTCCATGTGGATCGCTACTGAAAGCACTAGCGTTGACAGAGACATCACCAGCATCGAAGGTACGAATATTACCATTTTGACCATCTAAAGGACTATTGCCTGTTAAATTAAAGGTGTAGCTTTCGCCCCCTATAACTGTTGTCAGGTCTTGAGCTGTTCCTGTCTCTTGGTAAACCCAGGTCTCACCAGGAGCTAAGATGTCATCTCCATCTGCTTGGTTACTGATGTGGGTAATTGTGCCTTCCTGGTCATCAGTCACCTGAATATCAGCTTTATCGAAAGGTACATTACCAGTGTTAGTTACTTCATAAGTCCAAGTAACAGGATGATGAGGCTCAATAACTGCTGCATCCTCTACAGTATCAGCATTTTCCCCGTTGGTGAATTTCTCAATGTCAATACCAGGATTTTGAGGCTCTGCTTCAGGATTAGTGTAACCACTTTGATCTTCATCAGTTACAGAGCCAGCAGTTACAGTTCCAATGTTGACGTAATTGCCGATAGTTGTTTCACCAGGTATAGAAATATCAAGGTTTTTCAACTTGAAGGAATCGTTATGGTAATCATCATCGTCACGAGCAGCAATAACTACGGTATTACCTGTTAACTCATCAGCATTAAAGTCAGCCCAGCGATCGTAGGAACCACCATAGTTATTTTCCTTGGTGAAGCCATCTAAGATACCGTTCTCAAAATCTGCAGCTGATATCTCTTCATTGCTATCACCAATCCAGATTGAGATATCGCTATCATGCTCGACATACTTCAGGAATGCTTTATCAACGGTAACATCTTGGTCGAACTCAAAGAGGATATAGTCGATGCTGCCACCATTATCTACTCGGTGACCGGAACCACTTTCATTCTGGTTGGTAACTCCTAAACCGCCACCATAAGCACCAAGGAAAGCTGTTCGCCAGCCTTGATGTGAATTGAAACTGAAAGCACTCACATCTACTGATACACCATCTTGAGTAAAGTGACGGGTATTTCCAGCAGGACCAGTTGTGTAACTATTACCTGTGAGGGTGAAGTGGATGTCTTGAGCACTGGTAGTAGTCGTCAAGTTTTGAGCAATTCCTGTCTGCTCATAAATCCAAGTTTCACCAGGAGCTAAGATGTTATCTTCGTCTCCTTGGTTAGTGATGTTGGTAATTGTGCCTTCTTGGTCATCAGTTACTTCAACTTCACTTTCGTCGAAAGGTACATCACCAGTGTTTGTTACTTCATAAGTCCAAGTAACTGTCTCACCAGCAGCAATTTCTACTGCTTCCTCTATGGTGTCAGCATCTACGCCGTTGGTTGACTTTTCAATGTCAATACCAGGATTTTGAGGTTCGGGTTCCCCTTCAGGGTTGGTGTAACTACTTGGATCTTGGTCGCTAACAGAACCAGCGGTTACAGTTCCAATATTGACGTAATTGTCGATCGTTGTTTCACCAGGTACAGAAATATCAAGTTTTTTGAACTTGAAAGCATCATTGTACTGATCTGGATTTGCAGCAATTATGAAGGTATCACCAGTTAACTCATCAGCATTAAAGTTAGCCCAGCGTTTGTAGTCATGACCACCATTACCACCATTGTTATTTTCCTTGGTGAAGCTATTTAAGATACTGTCATCTAAAAGTGAGATATCTTCTGTACGATCGCCGACCCAGATTGAAATATCGCTATCATGCTCAATATAATCAAGGAGTGCGCGATCTGGAGTTACTGATTTGTCAAACTCAAAGACGATATAATCGACGCTACCACCATTATCTACTCGGTGACCGGAACCACCTTCATTCTGGTTGGTAACACCTAAGCCGCCACCAAAAGCACCAAGAAAAGCTTTTCGCCAGCCTTGATGTGAATTGAAACTGAAAGCACTGACATCTACTGATACACCATCTTGAGTAAAGTTACGGGTATTTCCAGCAGGACCAGTTGTGTAACTATTACCTGTGAGGTGGAAGGTGATGTCTTCGGAAGTGGTAGTAGTGCTTAAGTCTTGAGCAATTCCTATCTCTTGGTAAATCCAGGTTTCACCAGGTTCTAAGACATTATCTTGATTTCCATTGATTTTCTCAGCAATATTGGTAATTAGACCTTCTTGGTCGTCAGTGACCACAACTTCACTTTCGTCAAAGGATTCATCACCAGTATTTGTTACTTCATAAGTCCAAGTAACTGTTTCACCAGCAGCAATTTCTACTGCTTCCGCTACAGTGTCAGCATCTACACCGTTAGTGAACTTCTCAATCTCGATGTCAGGATTTTGAGGTTCGGGGTTAACATAGTGGCTAGGATCGGAATCTTCGACATCATCAGCTACAACTGTACCGATATTTTTATAGATACCGTCAGCTATGCTGTCAAAATCCAACCCAGAGATAGCACCGCTACCAACAAGGTCAACTTCTATCTTGACAACATCATTGTCATTGATGTTTAAAGTTTGGAGGCTACCATCACCAGGAGCAGGAATTGCAGTAGTAGTTACATTTCCATCAGCATCAGTAGTGAAAACTTGACCGCCCGCTTCCTCAATATCTACGAAGTTAATAGAATTAACATCAACTGGGTTATCCAAGTCAAAGGTAATTACCCCACCACCAGCATTGTCATCAGGATCGGAACTATCACCGTCTTCGGAAATGATTAAGATGTTGCCTTCACTATTTGTTGCTAAATCACCATCTCCACCAGTTGGGTTAGCACTGTCAAATATCATGGCTTCATTTGAGCCACCAGTTGCAGAGATAGTCACACCGAGAGCGGAATATTCTGTGTCAATGACTGTTCCTAGTGGTAAAGGATTACCTTCAGCGTCAGTTTCAAAATCAATAACGTTGTTAGTAACAGTAGATAAATCTTGAGCGATTCCTTCCTGCTGGTAAACCCAAGTTTCACCAGGGTCTAAGATGTTATCTTGATTTCCATTGATTTTTTCAATGATGTTGGTAATTATTCCTTCTTGATCGTCAGTGACCACAACTTCACTTTCGTCGAAGGATACATCACCAGTATTGGTTACTTCATAAGTCCAAGTAACTGTATCACCAGCAGCGATTTCTGGTGCTAAATCTGGGGTGTCAGCATCTACGTCGTTGGTTGACTTTTCGATTTCGATACCAGGATTTTCAGGAGCGTCATAACCGAAGTCTTGGTCTAGATTATCTTCCCCTTGTGCTAATTCCACCATGGAACCATTGTCTAAAGTTCCATCAGGGTCAGCAGTTTGGTCTAAACCATCTAGAGCACCGTTGTTGTTGAGGACTTCTACTTGATAGTTTCCGGCATCTAAACCATCAAACAGATACTTACCATCTGCATCAGTAGTTTCAGTGCCGATAACTACATCATCATCTGTACCGAATACTCCGTCATCTCCTTTGTCGGTTAGTCGGACTTCTACTCCAGAGATTCCTGCTTCTCCATCGTCTTGGTCTCCGTCGGCGTTGTCATCTCGGAAGATTGTGTCACCGATAGAACCTGTGGGAGCGTCATAAC
>NZ_JBNHER010000291.1:12247-35161 GCF_050015975.1 Dapis purpurea BLCC-M126
CTGCTTCTCCATCGTCTTGGTCTCCGTCGGCGTTGTCATCTCGGAAGATTGTGTCTCCGATAGAACCTGTGGGAGCGTCATAACCGAAGTCTTGGTCTAGATTATCTTCCCCTTGTGCTAATTCCACCATGGAACCATTGTCTAAAGTTCCATCAGGGTCAGCAGTTTGGTCTAAACCATCTAGAGCACCGTTGTTGTTGAGGACTTCTACTTGATAGTTTCCGGCATCTAAACCATCAAACAGATACTTACCATCTGCATCAGTAGTTTCAGTGCCGATAACTACATCATCATCTGTACCGAATACTCCGTCATCTCCTTTGTCGGTTAGTCGGACTTCTACTCCAGAGATTCCCTCTTCTCCAGCATCTTGGTCTCCGTCAGCGTTGTCATCTCGGAAGATTGTGTCACCGATAGAACCTGTGGGAGCGTCATAACCAAAGTCTTGGTCTAGGTTGTCTTCCCCTTGTGCTAATTCCACCATGGAACCATTGTCTAAAGTTCCATCAGGGTCAGCAGTTTGGTCTAAACCATCTAGAGCACCGTTGTTGTTGAGGACTTCTACTTGATAGTTTCCGGCATCTAAACCATCAAACAGATACTTACCATCTGCATCAGTAGTTTCAGTGCCGATAACTACATCATCATCTGTACCGAATACTCCGTCATCTCCTTTGTCGGTTAGTCGGACTTCTACTCCAGAGATTCCCTCTTCTCCAGCATCTTGGTCTCCGTCAGCGTTGTCATCTCGGAAGATTGTGTCACCGATAGAACCTGTGGGAGCGTCATAACCAAAGTCTTGGTCTAGGTTATTCTCTCCAGGCGCTAATTCCACCATGGACATATTGTCCAGTTCAGCATCCGGATCTGCAGTCTGATCTAAACCATCTAAAGCATTGTTTTCATCAGTTACTACTACTGCATAATTACCAGTAGGGAGATCTTCAAACAGATACTCACCATTCGCATCTGTGGTTTGAGTTTCAATGACTGTATCATCTCCTCCACCTAGTTCACCATCAGCTCCTTTGTCTATTAACTCAACTGTGACATTTTCAATGCCTTCTTCTCCTGCATCTTGTACACCATCTGCGTTATCATCCCGGAAGATAGTATCACCGATGGAACCTTTAAATGTAGATAACTCTACACCAGCAATGATGATTTGATTGTTACCTGGTGGTACAAGGATAACAGCTACTTTTTCTCCTGCCTGGGGGACAAAATCAGCATTATTATTTGCTTCAGCCACAATTGCAGCCACATTGTCATCATTAATTCCACCAAACATATCAGTGGCATAATTTCTGAAAGCTTCACTGATAGTTGAGGGACTATCTACTAACTCCCAAATCGCTGTTTGGATATCAGCAGCAGTAAATCCTTGATCGATAAAAGTGTCCTGGTTATTAATTAACCAATTGACTGTAGCCAAATTCTCAGGATTCTGTACCCCACGATCTGTTAATTGATCATAGATACTTGTATCATAGCTAGAGTAGACTGAAGCTGAGAAATCTTCTGGAGCTACCTCGTTAGCATCAACACCTAAAGTTGGCAGGTTAACATTTTGATCGTCAGTGTCCCCGTCACCATTATAATCTAATCCAACAGGTTCCAATATTGTCTCAAAATCTATACAATAACTATCAAAAGAACCATTGAGAATGTTAGTAGGATCATTGATTTTCAAGTCAAAATAGCTGGGAGCGCCCAAGGGTATATCCAAGTTTTGACCTTGAGGTCCGCCTTCTGAAATATTTCTTTGGATAGCGGTAACTGTAACCTCAGTAGGCAAGGCATTTTTAAGATTGTCAAGATTGAGCATAGTATTGTATATTGCAAAAAGTAATACTAGTTTTATGAAAATAAGTAATACCAATTCTGCAAAGTTAGGCTATAGTACTTATCTTAAGTTAATATTATTTATATGATTTGATTACTTGAGATATGATGTGTAGCTATACTTGAGGAAATTGGTATGAAGCAAGGATGTAAATGGAATAGATAATTAAAGGTGACAGTTATATAGCTGTCACCCCAATAGGACTTAACCTTTCTTACTTCGCTTTTTTGTGTGACTCTCCACGCTTTACTGCTAGCAAACTGCCACCACCAAATGCAATCAGACCGATAACACTCATGGGTTCAGGCACTCTTTGAGTACCACCACTGCCGCCGCCGGGTATAGGAACATTGGCAAAAGCAGGTAGAGAGGAACCAACAACAGTGATAGTGGTAGCAGCAGCGAATAAAGTCTTCTTTAACATGATTTGGTAAAACTCCATAAGATTTGTTTGTTTGATGTGTTCATCTTATTCTGTTGTTCCGGAAGATTACAAGAGCAAAAACAGATTTTCCTTACATCTTCACCAAATCTTCATCAAATTTCTATTTTCTCTTCATCGAATCTTCATAAAAGTCTCTGTGAGACCTCTTAAGTATAATTATGTAGTGGATCTCTCCGTAGTGGACATCTCCAAAAAATAAACTGGACAATTACTATAGCCTAGTCATTGCGACTCGAAGGGAGTGAAAGGAAGCAATCTCCTAAACCCCTAATATCAAATCCGGTTGAATACTTGTTATATAGTTTATATAGTTGGGATGGGGAGATGGGGAAATGGGGAGATGGAGAGATGGAGAGATGGGGAGATGGGGAGATGGGGAGATGGGGAGATGGGGAGATGGGGAGATGGGGAGATGAGGAGATGGGGATATTGAAGTGTAGATAGAATTATAAACATAAAAAACGACGGGAGGAAGTTAGCCAGGGGGATTTATTCCCTGGTTGAATAACGACGCGCGGGTTTCAACCCGGAGTCAAAGTCTGTTATAATGGTTGGAATATAAGTAAGAACAAGGTTTGTCGCCATGACCTCTAGCTAGTGCGGTGAGATTCCGGCGGACAGGAGACGGGGAATTAATTTCCTACGACGGCTGAAAGCAAGTAATGCAGCTAAAGCAGCGATTTATTGCTCCAATATCTTGAGTAAAACCACTCTGAAAGTAAGCTCACAGCTAAATTTTTGATTTACGCCGAGGAGTCTAGAAGTCTGTTGACAGGCTTTAAGCAAATGCGGATTTATGAGGGGCTGCGTGCGGAATTTACTTCCGCACTTTAAACGCCCCGTCCCATTTGCGGTGGATTTGCCACAGAATCCAGGGTGTTTCAACCCCTGGAGATGTCAAATATATAGCAATTCCCATACTGGTGAGGTACAAAATTCTAGGCTTTAGGCTTTAGACTTTAGGCAACAGCCAACAAGAGAAGCAAGATAAAAGTGTACCTCACTAGCCTCGCTATACTATATATAGCAATGAGCGCTGGTGTGTTTACATGATACAAATAATTACTAATGTAGTAAATTCAAAGTATTGGTAATATTAGTAGAGCTTTGTATTGCACTTGATGACAATAGTAGTATGCAAATATGTGAGCGCTCATTGCTATAACCGGACTTTATATAAGATTGTTTCCTTTCCTCGCAATGACGACTTTTTAGCCGGATTATATACAAGGAAACTGAAGAATAAGAAGAAAGATTTACGACGCTGGCTGAAAATAAAAAATTAGGTCGCTGCACGAAAAAATTCTTTCTATAAAGAAAGAACTTCTTTTTTGAGACAGCACACCATTTTTGACATCCTCTCCGGCCTAAAAGGCGCGGAGATTCCTACCGAGCCGTAGCTCCTCGGCGGGTTGACGCTTCACAGGCTACTGCTCCCTTGACGGTAGTCTGACGCTTGCCTCCACGTCCGTTTAATGTCTCGGACTGCCCGCCCGCGACTAATATATTGATGGCTGCGTTCTCATCGCGATCATGTCGCGCCCCACAGTTCAGACACTCCCACTCGCGAATTGAAAGGTCTAATTTTCCACCTTTGAAACCGCAAGCAGAGCAGATTTGAGAGGTTGCTAGCCATCTATCAATCACTCTAAAATCTCTACTATATTTTTCTGCTTTTCCTTCTAATAAGGTCCTGAATTGTCGCCAACCTAAATCTGAAATCGCTCTAGACAATTTCCGGTTTTTCACCATACCAGAAACATTCAAATCTTCTAAAACAATTGTTTGGTTATCACGAATTATTTTAGTTGATAATTTATGCAAAAAATCGGTTCTTGTGTCTTTCAGTTTGCCATGGAATTTTGCTATTCTCAGCCGAGCTTTTTTATAACGATTTGTACCTTTAGTTTTCTTAGATAATGATTTACTTAACTTCCGATATTTCTTAATTCTTTTCTTTAATGGTTTGGGAGCATCAATTTTCTCACCATTGCTCAAAGTAGCAAATGTTTTAATTCCTAAATCTATACCTACTGAATTATCAGTTTTAGGCAAAATTTCCGGTTGTATTTCTACTACAAAACTCAAGAAATATCTATTAGCTGAATCTTTAATAACTGTTACTGATGATGGAGCAGCAGGTAACTCTCTTGACCAGACTATTTTTAGCTTGCCAATCTTAGCTAAATAAACTTTATTCTGATAAACTTTAAACCCTCTCAAGGTAAACCTAGCAGTTTGTCTTGACTTTCTAGTTTTGAATCGCGGAGGTTTAACAACTCTACCTTTTCTTTTGCCTTTTGTTGAAGAGAAAAAGTTTTGATAAGCCTGGTTTAAGTCATTCAAAGATTGCTGCAATGGTACAACTGAAACATCCGACAACCATTCTCTATCTTCAGTCTTTTTTGCTTGGGTAATAAACTGTTTTTGTAGTTCAGAATTGGTGGGTTTGTTCGCTCCTGATTTGTATTGTTCTGTACAGAAAGCTAGGCTATCATTCCAGACCACACGGACACAGCCAAATAGTTTAGCTAATTGGTATTTTTGTCCCGGTGTTGGATAGATACGATACTTATATCTAGCTTTCATAATTGCATTTTTAAACTAACAATATTATAGCATACTTATCAAAGAAAAAAAATAAAAGTCCCCCTATAAGCGGGAGGCTTCAAACCCAATTTTTCGGTGAAACCAAAGTGAAATAATTTTTGTGGAGGATTTGAATTTCAAAGCATTGGGGCTTTCTGCTTTATTCTATCAGGACTTACGCATGAGGTAGGAAAAATCAGGATTTGAGATTGCTTCCCTGTCAGTCGCAATGACGAAAATTCCTTGTACTGCCTAAGTCCTATCTATTAAACCTTTTGTATATAACCAACCAAAATAACAACTATAAGCATCAACTATACAACTTTCTCGCAGAACTTCTTGTTGATTATCTTGATTTGGCTAACCTGCGTGAGTAATGTAGGCAAGGCTTTTATAATTGATGGCAAAGTGGTTAAATCTCAAAATCAATGGTACAACAAGCAAGTAGCTAAAATAAAATCAGACAAGCCTGGTGACTACTGGGATGATAACTTAGCAACTATTACTGAAAAGCGTAACCGAATGATGCGGGATAATGTTAACAAAGCAGCTAGATTTGTTATCAACTGGTGCATTGAGCATCAAATAGGTACGATAGTTTTCGGTTGGAATCAAGGCCAAAAAGATAGTATTAACATTGGCAAGATAAATAACCAGCAGTTCGTTCAAATACCTACGGCCAAGTTAAAAGCCCGGATAGCTGAATTATCTAAGCAGTATGGGATTGAGTTTGTTGAGACTGAGGAATCGTATACTTCTAAGGCATCGTTTTTAGATGATGATTTTCTGCCGACATTTGGTGAAAAACCCGAAAGGTGGGAAGCATCAGGAAAGCGTGTTAATCGTGGTTTGTACCGTTCAGCAGTAGGCAAATTAATTAATGCCGATGCCAATGGTGCCGGAAATATTATCAGAAAAGTAGCGATACAGCTAAGTTTAGACTTGGCCAAGGTCAGTAGGGAAGTTTTGATGCTTCCGCAACGATATCAGTTAAATAATCTGACTAAAAAATATCGTAAGCAGTGCGTTGCGTGGCAATAGCGCCCGCATAAGAACCTCCGCTTAGAATCCAGGGTGTTTTAACCCCTGGAGACATCAAAGAGAAGCACTTAGCAATTGATAATTAATAATTGATAATTGATAATTAATCCCTAGAAGTAATTAATAATTAATAATTAGAGATAGTTTTCATTACAGGACTTACCCATAACCACCACATCTTGTAGGGGTGATTTCCTAAGGTCATGCTCCGTAAACGTTAATCACCCTTACTACAGATAGCGTATAATGCGACATTTTGCGTAAGTCCTGCATTATTCATTATCCATTATCAATTATCCATTATTTACGCTTCATCTAAAGCAACAATACCAGGTAACTCTTTACCTTCCAATAATTCCAAACTAGCACCACCACCAGTAGAAATGTGACTCATTTTTTCACCTAAATTTAACTGCTCCACTGCAGCAACGGAGTCACCACCACCAATAATAGTGATAGCATCCTGCTTATCAGCAAGAGTACGAGCGATCGCTTCAGTACCTTTAGCAAACTTCTCCATCTCAAACACGCCCATCGGACCATTCCAAATTACAGTTTTGCAGTCTGCTAAAGCATCTTGGAAAACCTTTGCAGAGTCAGGACCAATATCCAAACCCATCCAACCATCCGGAATAGCTTCAACACTAACTGTTTGAGTATTAGCTTCTGCGTCAAACTTATCAGCTACAACTACATCAGTAGGTAACAACATCTCCACACCTTTCTCTTTTGCCTTAGCTTCCAGAGACTTAGCCAACTCCAACTTATCGTCTTCAACCAAAGACTTACCAACACTTAAACCACGAGCTTTGTAGAAAGTGAAAATCATACCGCCACCCAAGAGCAACTTATCGCACTTATCCAACAAAGCATCAATCACACCAATTTTACTAGAAACCTTAGAACCACCAATAATAGCAGCCAAAGGTTTTTTAGGATCATCAATTGCACCTTGGAGGAATTTCAATTCCTTCTCAATTAAATAACCACCCACAGAAGGACTCAAATATTTAGTCACGCCCTCAGTGGAAGCATGAGCGCGGTGAGCAGTTCCAAAAGCATCATTCACATATACATCTGCCACAGAAGCAAGTTGCTTGGCAAACTCTGGATCATTTCCTTCCTCTCCAGCGTAGAAGCGAACATTCTCCAGCAACACTACATCACCATCTTGCATCGCTGCCACAGTAGAAGTTACTGCCTCACCAACACAGTCGTCACACTTCTTAACTTCCTTACCCAATACTTCAGAGAGTCTTTCTCCCACAAGAGTCAGACGCATATCCTCATTTACTTTTCCCTTTGGACGTCCAAAGTGGCTAGTCAAGATAACTTTTGCTCCCTTACCAATTAAATCTTGAATTGTGGGAAGAGCTGCCCGAATCCGAGTATCATCTGTAATACTACCATTATCAACAGGCACGTTAAAATCCGCCCGCATGAGTACCTTTTTGCCAGATAAGTCAGATGCTGATAAATTTGCTACAGTTTTTTTTGTCACAGGATTAATCTCCTAAGTATTTGTCTTAATCTATATCTATATCTATCTATAAGGTCAGATTATTGGCCCATAAACAGATAGAATTAAGTTACAACAATTCGTTCACCGTAAACATTTTATCGGAGTCCGTGCCCCAAATATATTTCTATGTTTAAAACTGTTCTATTTCCTGTAGACCTTAGCCGAGAAGCCCGCGAAGCTGCGGATAAAGTGATTAACATTGTCAAAACATATCAGTCTCGCCTGGTATTAGTATCAGTGGTGGAAGTAGTTTCGGAAGGCCAGGAGCCA
Organism: Dapis purpurea BLCC-M126; assembly: GCF_050015975.1. Classification (NCBI taxonomy): domain Bacteria; kingdom Bacillati; phylum Cyanobacteriota; class Cyanophyceae; order Oscillatoriales; family Microcoleaceae; genus Dapis; species Dapis purpurea. Next base: position 19,961 of record NZ_JBNHER010000291.1, read on the forward strand.
TTTCACCCAGAAATGACTTCCTCGGAAACAGTTACTCAACTGTTAGAGGAGGCCAAATCTATTTTTACCCAGCAGGGTATTGAAGTTGAAACTGTACAAAGAGAAGGCCATCCAGCTTTTACTATCTGTGATGTGGCTGATGATATTGAAGCTGATTTAATTGTGATTGGCTCCCGAGGAGGTTTGACTGAGGAAGGAGCTACTGATAGTGTCAGTAATCGGATTATTAATCTGTCTCCTTGTCCAATTTTAGTAGTGCCTTAGATTGGGTTCATTAATTGATAATGGATAATGGATAATTGATAATTGCCTCTGGTTAAAACTGAGAGAATTAAAGTTATCCAAAAATATCTACTTTTGGATTTAATCATTCCTGATTGTGCAACGCCAAAAATAGGATTTTTGTCAACACAGGAGGAGGACATCACTTCTGTGAAAACTGCGGTCAGTTTTTCTCTGGCTGAAGAATCCCGCGCTCTCCCGTAGGGGAGCGTCAGGAGTATGTCAAGAACTGGGAAAAGCAGATTTTGGGATATCTTGATACCTAGAGCTTTGTTTTTGTCCCACTATTTGTAAACCTTCCTTAAGTGCAGTCAGGCGATCGCCCATCCAGTAATTCTCTGGAATTAAGCCAGCAATTCCCAGATTTTCTAACCGACGTTTTACCTTTCCAGTTGCTCCAACCATAATTATATTTCGTTCAGCATCGATCGCCTCTTGAATAGCATTTTCAATTGCCAAAGAAGAAGTCACCCCTAGAATTGGCACTTCACTCAAATCGACAATCAATACATCATAATTACTAATGGCACTATGTTCTCTGGAAATCGCTTTGGCTACTCCAAAAATCATTGGCCCGCTCAAGTGAAACAGCAAAACTCGACCATTTGCCAATTCCAAAATTTGCTTTTCTTCCTCAGTCATTACGATTTTATCGTCCGCATCAGTAATCGCTTTGACAGAATTAGATTGCATTTCTTCGAGACGTTCAATAGTTAAAATATTGGCGATAAAAACTCCCACCGCAACTGCCACCATTAAATCCACAAATACCGTGAGTAGCACCACACTATAAACAATTCCGGCAGCCTTCCAAGAAATTTTGTGAACCCGTTTAAGGAAACCCCAATCAATAATATCAATTCCTACCTTTAAGACAATTCCTGCTAATACAGCTAGAGGAATTCCGGAAGTTAAAGGTGCCGCCCATAACACAACAATCAATAGAGCTAAAGCACGACTAATCCCAGATAAAGCGGTACGTCCCCCGGCTTGGATACTAACTACAGTTGCCGTTGTGGCTCCAGATCCAGCAATTCCACCACATAAACCTGTAATTAAATTCGCCACCCCTTGACTGATTAATTCCTTATTCGATTTATGTTCAGTTCTAGTCAAACTATCTGAAACCAAACAAGTTAATAGGCAATCAATAGAACCCACCATACCCAAAACCATAGCATTCACAAACATTAACCGTAAATTTTCAGCGGTAAATGTAGGCATTTGCAGTTGTGGCAAACCGGGGGTAATTTCTCCAATTGTAGCGATAGTCCGAATTTCAATGTTTCCAAAGAAAATCAAAGAAATCGCCGTACCAATTACCAAAGCCACCAGTTGGGGAGGGACTAACTTTTTTAGTTTGGCGGGACAAAAGAACAAAATTCCTAGAGTAATTAACCCTAACAATGTTTCCCATGGATTAATATTGGTAATCAAATTAGGGAAAGCCCTAATCACACCAATTACTCCACCAGAGGGAGTTTCTTGACCGATAAACGGTGCAATTTGCAAAAAAATCAGAATCACGCCAATTCCTGTCATAAAACCAGAAATGACGTTATAAGGAAGCATGGTAATATACTTCCCCAATCGCAGGACTCCAAATAGGATTTGAAAGATACCCGCCATCATCACCACGGTAAAGGCCATTGCCAGACCACTTTCGGGATTTACGGCCATTAATTCGGCGATAACAGCAGTAACAATGACAGTCATTGGTCCGGTGGGTTCGGAGATAAGACTAGGGGTGCCACCAAATAAAGCGGCAAAAAATCCGACTAAGATTGCTCCCCACAACCCTGCAGCAGCACCTGCTCCAGAAGCAATTCCGAAAGCTAGTGCCATTGGTAAGGCCACTACTGCAGCAGTCAAGCCGCCAAAAATATCTCCTTTTAGGTTTCGGAAATGAATCGTATTGGTAATTTGCATCAAAGATTTCCCTAAATCACAATAAGATGGTACATCTGAATAGGGTTTGCGCTCAAAAGTCTTTTAGTAGGGGTAGGAGACAGCAGACAGGAGACAACCCACCCCTAACCCCTCCCAGCAGGGGAAGACAGGAGGAACGAAGAATAATAGAGAAGGTAGTCGGATATATTTGTCCCTTAATTTTTCTGCTCAACTCTTGCACAAAGTGCTAGTTTTTTGAGCTTTCTTGACCGAAAAGCTGGCACTTTTTTTCGTTATTTCAAGCCTTTGACTTTAAGTAGATTTACTGATAACTGATAACTGAAATGACTATTCAATGGTATCCTGGCCATATTGCGAAGGCCGAACGAAATCTGAAAGAACAACTGAAACGAGTTGATGTGGTTCTAGAGGTTCGAGATGCTCGTATCCCACTAACTACTAATCATCCCCAGGTATCTGAGTGGGTGGGGAATAAGGCGCGGGTATTGGTATTGAACCGCATGGATATGATTTCTTCGGATGTGATGAAGATGTGGCAGGAATGGTTTGAAGCTAAGGGACAAGTGCCTTATTTTACTAATGCTAAGTTGGGTGATGGGGTGAAGGGTGTGGCCAAGGCCGCGCGGGAAGCTGGTCGTGCTGTTAATCAAAGAAGGCGCGATCGCGGGATGTTACCTCGTCCTGTTCGTGCTGTGGTTATTGGTTTTCCTAATGTGGGAAAGTCTGCTCTGATTAATAGGTTGTTGAAGAGGAAGGTTGTTGAAAGTGCGAGGCGTGCTGGTGTGACTAAGCAATTAAGATGGGTACGTATTTCTGATGAGATTGAATTGTTGGATGCCCCTGGGGTAATTCCTAGTAGGATTAAAAATCCAGAGGATGCCATTAAGTTGGCTATTTGTGAAGATATTGGGGATGCTGCTTATGATAATCAACTAATAGCTGCTAATTTGATTGATTTATTAATGTCTTTAGAGCTTGATAGTAATAGTTTTGTTTCTGCTTCTTGTTTAGAGTCTCGTTATGGGTTAAAAGCTAATAATTATACAGGTGAAGGTTATTTACACGAGGTAGCAGATCGGATTCATCAAGGAGATATTGAGCGTACTTCTAGACGAATTTTGGATGATTTTCGCAAGGGCTTATTAGGGCAAATATCTTTGGAGTTACCACCAATTTAATTGAAGCGGAATGGATTTCTATCGCTGAGAAACTATAATGTTGTTGGTTGAATAAAAAATCATGCATATAGGCAAACAACCTAAAACAGTTTTTATGATATCAGAAATTTTGTGAGGATGCACCGAAAATCCTTTAACACACCGAATTTTTTTTCAGGAGCTCCAGAGAATGAAAATGTTTGTGCTTTTCCACTAAGAAGCAAGGGATGGATGGAAAGATTTAATTAGACAAAAACAAGCATATAGTTTATCGGAGCTTCACAAGATGAAAATATTTCTCGTATTGTTCTGAGGCAGAATTCCTGAATATAACGATCACCTCTTAACTTAATAAAGAAATTAAGTTGAACAAAAAGTCATATAAAAAGGCAAAAAATTACAGATAGTTTTTATGATATCAGAATTGTTGTGGGGATGCAACCGAAAATTCTTTGACGTAACAATTTTTTTTCAGAAGCTTCAGAGAATGAAAATGTTTGTGCTTTTTCACTAAAGAGCGATGGATGAAAAGATTTGATGAGCGGAAAAATCTGATTCTAATCTTAAAAGTAAGGGAGTAGGGGAGAAGAAGTAGGAGGAGTATTTTTCAATCTTTTCGGTGTATTGCCTCTATTCCACTCCCGACTATAACTCAAAAATTTAATTGCGGACAAAAATACCAAATTGGTTCTATCAAACTCTGGCAAAATTTTTAATTAAACCAATTCAAGATATAGAATCAACAATTTTCTCCCCCCTATTCCCTCCATACCTATTCCCTGACTTCTGCAAGAAGTCTTATAAACCGGATTTAGTATTACTGTATAAAAGCTGCAAAAGGACAGCGACTAACTCGTGAATTAGAAACTTGTGGATTTTTTTTCAGTCGCAAAAAGTTTTTGATAAAACCCATAAATTTCTGTTGTAAGGGATTAGAAGTTTGTGTTTCTCCAGATGATTTTTGTGGCTTTTCAGCAATAGCTTTACCACCGGATGTTAGACTATCTAAAAATTTTGTATTGTCATAATAGTGTTCTAATGAAAGAATCTTTAAATCATCACTAACTTTGACAATACTTATGCCAATAACTTCAATTGTCTCTCCTGTAGAAACATAATCTTTATAATTTCCTAAAAAATGTCCCCAATGTCTCCATTTAACAGCAATTATTGGTGGTGGAGAATAAACCTCTACGACTTCCCATAAAAAACCTTCGGGAAATGCAGTATGAAAGAGATTTGTGGAAGTCTGAAAAGTTTCTTCTGAGGCTTTATAATGTTGAGTATTACCAATCAACAATTTGTAAGTACCTGAGTCGATTAAATCTTGTAATTGATAATCTATTCCACCATTTGTACTCATGCGGAATTTATCTTGAACTACAGTTAACCAGTCTTGAGGATTTGTTTTGAAATTTGCCTCAACATCGAATGTTCGTACTAAATTTTGTACGATTGATTCAAGGGATTTTTCAGGGTGGCTGTAGTTACTTTCTTTGGCTAGATTTTCAGTAGAAGTAGTGTAATCTGGTGCTGCTCCATAACGCCATTTTACGTTTTGACTGGATTTTAATACTGTCTCTCTATCTTGAACCCATAATGGTAGATTATCCATGTTGATTTGAGTCATTATGTACCTCGTTTCATTAATTGATAATGGATAGTGGATAATGGATAATTGATAATTACCTCTCATTAAAACCGTAACGGAATTAAATCTAAGGAAATATTTTTAATTGATAATGGATAATTAAAACTATCTCTAATTATCAATTATTGATTAATCAAAGCTATCTCTAATTATCAATTATCCATTGGTTAACTATTAGTTAATAGGCGTTGGTGGGTGATTGTATGATTTTTAGTAGAGGCAATTCGCGAATTGCCCGTATAGTAGTCAGTGGTCAATAGTTAGTAGTTAAAACAGTTTTTTCCTGACTATTAATCTGATTCTGATACAAATTTCATACCTGATTTCACCAATACCAGTTAATACAGAAATAGATTGCAAAACAAACCATTAACTGGAAAAGATTTTTAGTAGGGGCGATTCACGAATTTCCCGTACAGTAGTCAGTAGTCAATAGTCAGTAGTTAAAACAGTTTTTTCCTGACTATTAATCTGATTCTGATACAAATTTCATACCTGATTTCACCAATACCAATTAATACAGATGAAAGTAAATTGCCAAAATAATCATTAACTGGAAAAATTGAACCTCTTTGTTATTCCATCTGTAAGTATCATTGCATCTGTTCATTATTAACACCAGGGAAGTTCGGGAAGTTATAAAAAATTATTTGTATATTTCAGTATTAAATTTTCTGAACCCTAACAATTCCAAGATTTTTGTGACAAAATCATAGTCAATGAAAAATAAAATAAAAATGTAAAACTTCCATAAAAATCCATAACTTCCAGATTGACGATCGTTATGATTAGGACGAATAAGAGCTAAATAATGAGTGATTCTACTATGACTGGACGAGGCAGAAGTAAACGAGGAGTTATTCTGACAAGTGAGGGATGGCATAAACTAAATAATGCTCAACAAATTCAAGAAAGTCAAGAAAATTCTGTCAAACCTTATACTATTGAAACTTTGAGTGAAATAACTCGACTCGATCCGGCGACAATTTCTAAAGTTTTAAATCGAGAAGTTGGTGTTGACAAACGGACTTTAGATCGCTTTTTTCGTGGTTTTGGTTTGGAGTTAAATCAAAGTGATTATACAAAATTAGATGTCGTAAATAATAAGGTTGAAAAACCAAGGGATAATAAACGAAATAATTATTTTTGTGATGAAGCTCCAGATGTTTCGATTTTTTATGGTCGTACCGAAGAATTAAATATACTTAAAGAATGGATTGTGGATGATGGCTGTCGTTTAATTACATTAATCGGAATTGGTGGAATTGGGAAGACAACTTTATCAGCGAAAGTTACTAAAAATCTGAGTCAATATTTTGATTATTCAATTTGGTTTTCTTTACGGAATTTACCACCACTTTTAGAAATAATTACTAATTTATTACAAATTTTATCTAATGGAGAGGAAACAGATTTAGGGAAAAATATTACTTTGATAATTAATAAGTTAGTTGGATATCTAAAAAATCAACGCTGTTTATTAGTTCTTGATAATGTTGATACTATTTTTTCTGATGGTAATTATGCTGGTAATTATCTGGAAGGATATGAGGATTATGGTGAATTTTTTAAAAAATTGGGGGAAGTACATCACCAAAGTTGTTTGCTAATTACTTCTAGAGAAAAGCCAAAGGAAATTGCTGCTATTGAAGGTAAAGAGTTACCTGTTCGTTCATTACAAATTAGCGGTTTGGGTATTTCAGAAATCCAGGAAATTTTTAAAGCTAAAGGAATTGTTGATACTAGAGATTCAGATTTACAAGAGTTGATTAATAATTATGGTGGTAATCCTTTATATCTTAAAGTTATCGCAACTACTATATTGGATTTATTCGATGGTAATGTTGATGATTTTCTGGTTCAAAGTACAACGGTATTTGGTGATATTTGTAATCTGATTAATCGACAATTTCAGCATTTATCACAATTAGAAAAGTCTGTATTATATTGGTTGGCTATCAACAGAGATGCTGTGGCTATAGCTGAATTAAAAGATGATTTGTTATTACCGAAGTTTGAACATGAGAATAGGAATGAATCGACTCTGGAATTAAGATCGATTAATCAATTTAGTTTACTAGAAATATTAGATTCATTACATCGTCGTTCCCTAATTGAAAAAACTAGAGATGATATTCACAATAGCTCTAAATTTTCTCTACAACCAGTAGTTATGGAATATGTAACTATAAATTTAATTGAAAGGGTATCTCACGAAATTATCTGTGGTGAAATTTTACTATTTCAAAGTCATGCTTTGCTTAAAGCTACGGCATCGGATTATATTCAAGAAATAGAAAAACGTCTAATTATTACACCAATTATCGAACGTTTAGAAATGACTTTAGGTAGTAAGGAGGAAATTGAGAGTTATTTGATGAAAATGCTCGATCGCTTCCGCAAAAAGTCTCCATCTTTTACTGGATATGTTGGGGGAAATATTCTGAATATACTATCTAGTTTATCTGTAAAAATTAGTGATAAAGATTTTTCTGATTTAAGTATTTACCAAGGAAATTTACAGGGGATAATTTTAAACAATGTTAGTTTTACGAATAGTAATTTTGCCAAAACAACTTTCACTAATACCTTTGGTATTATTTTTAGTTTGGCTTTTAGTCCCAGTGGAGAATTTTTAGTTACGGGAAGTATTAATGGTGAGGTTTGTTTGTGGAAATGGCAAGAAAATCGACAAATTTTTAAACATCAAGAACATACAACTATAGTTGATTCTATTACTTTTAGTCCCGATAATCAAAAAATAGCTAGTTCTAGTAGAGATAGAAATATAAAAATCTGGGATATTGCTACAGGAAAATCTATTTATACTTTAAATTCACCGAACAATCAGATAGTCAAAAATATTGTTTTTAATTTCGATGGAAGTCAGTTATTTGGTTACTCAGAAAAACAAATAATATCTTGGAATTTAGAAACTGGTAATTCAAATATATTGATTGAATCAGAGAGTTGTATTTCTGCCTTAAGTCTTTCCCCTCAAACAGGTCTTTTAACTTTTGGTTGTGAAAATGGTGTAGTTTATTTGTTGGATATCAATACAAAAACAGTTATTAATAGTTTTAATACGAATAGTGGTGTAATTTTATCAGTCAAGATTATCGATAATAATCAGATTTTAGCTTCTAGTTTAGAAAATAAAACTGTAAAAATTTGGGATGTACATAATTGTAAATGTTTAAATACATTCAAATCTCAGAGCTATCATATTTCCTTGATTGATATTAGTATTAATGGTGAAAATTTAGCGACTGGCAGTGGAGAAAAAATTGTTAAAGTCTGGAATATTCAGACAGGTTTATATTTACAAAATTTAGAAGGGCATCTTTCAGAAATTAACGCCTTAACTTTTAGTAGTAAAAATATATTAGCCACAGCAAGTGTCGATAGAACAGTAAAAATCTGGGATATAACTACAGGTAAATGCTTGAATACTTTACAAGGTCGTGCAGATTTTGTTCATTCAGTTGTATTTAGTAAAAATGCTCAAATAATTATTAGTGGTAGTCAAAATACAATTAAACTTTGGGATATAAATACTAACCAATGTCTATCTACTTTTTTTGAACATAAAGATTGGCTTTCTTCATTAATTATCAGTTCTGATGAAAAATTTATAGCTTGTGCAAATGTCGGTAATAAAAACAATATTATCCGAGTTTGGCAGATAGATAGCTTTACTAAAAATAATCTTCACGAAATTACTAATCATCAAATATCTCACAAAATATTGCAAGGACATAATGATAGTATTTGGTCGATTGCTTTTAGCCCAGATAGTACGAAAATAGTTAGTGGTAGTAGTGACAGAACTGTAAAAATTTGGAATTCTCAAACAGGAGAATGTTTAAAAACTTTCTACGGTCATTCTCGCCCGATACTTTCTGTTGCTTTTAGTCCTGATGGAAAAACAATTGCAAGTTGTGGCGGTCATTCAATTATTAAATTTTGGGATATAGTCACCGGAGAATGTAAGGGAACTATACAAGAAAAAGCTTCTTATATTATTAGATTTAATTTTAATGGCTTAATTTTAGTTAGTGGACAAACTACTGGAATAATCAAACTTTGGGATATAGCAACTGGAGAATGTATTGAGACTTTAGGAAAATTTGGTACTCCAATTATTTCTATGGCTTGTAGTTATGATGGTAAATTTATAGCTTATGGTACTTATGATGGAATTGTAAATATTTGGGATATTAAAAATAGTCAATCAATCGAAATATTACAAGAAAATTTTTCCTCAATTTGGTCTCTTGCTTTTAGTTCAGATTCCAATTTTTTAGTTATAGGTAGAGATAGGGAAAAATTTCAAGTTTGGGATATTAATGCGTGTAAAATAGTTAATTCTTTTCAGGGCGATAGACCTTATAAAAATATCGATATTTCAGGAGTAACAGGTTTGTCAAATTCAACTATTACTAATTTAAAAGAATTAGGTGCATATAATTGTAAGCATTCAGCATTCAGTTATTAGCTATCAGCTATTAATCCATTACTGAGTTAAGTAGGAATTGTTATTGATAGATTGAGAAATAATTAAAAGTTACTCTCAAATCACACTCCCTTGACCTCATAAATCTATTTACATTGTTTATTAAAAAGCTAAAAACTGAATGCTTATATCAAGTCTTATTAAGAATGCCATAATAAAGATTTTCTTCTCTATGAGAGAGAATATTCTTCAAATTTCCCTTTGTTCCTTACTCCCTACTCCCTAAATTTTTCCGAAGTGGTTATTTAAAGAGACATGATATTAAATATAATTAGGGCTTGCTGATTAGTTCTCAAAGTATTGATAAATAAAGGTATTAGTCTTTTTGGGGTTCAAAAAAGTGCCAGATTTTCGGTGCAAAAAGCTCAAAAAGCTAGTATTTTGGGCTGACTATGATAGAAAAATTAAGGAACAATTCTTACTCCTACTTCCTTTAAATTCCTATTTCTCCTGTCTCCTGTTTCCGACCCCTACTAAAAGACTTTTGAGCGCAAACCCTCATTAGAGACTATTTATCAACTTGAAGGAAAAATATTACTAAAGTGCTTCCTCAAAATTCTATAAGCTTGGCGATCGCTATAATCTGAAATTAAATATTTTTATAGCTAAGAAATAATTGGTGAGGACTTATGCGAATGACGAATCTTAGATTAGAAAATGTTTTTCTAACTGTTCCCTCCTAATAGTTGCAAAATACTTTTTAAGTTGAATAAAAAGTCATGCGTAGGTGCGAATGTACCCCATTAAACACACAGTATCACAATTTTTTTGAGGATGCAAGGGAAAATTTCCCTGCCCCGCCGTTTTTTTTAGTGCTTCACAGAATGATACCTCGGTTGATGATGGTGGCGATCGCGGTGTGATTTTATTACTCAAAGTCTCTATGGCAGAAATCTTTTCTTTGGATGCTTCATGGAATAATTTTTTTCTAACGTTACTGTATTGTTGGCGATCGCTTTTGAGTCTTTATATATACTTAGCCTGTAAAATGCTGTTTTTATGTTGAACAAAAAGTCATACGTAGGTACGAACAAACCCCAATAAATACACACTATCACAATTTTTTTGAGGATGCAAGGGAAAATCTTCCTGCGCCTCCGAATTTTTTTAGTGCTTCACAGAATGATATTTTCCTTTACTTTATAAACTGTTGTAAGGATAGTAAAAGTAGAATTATTTTATTTGAACTACTTATCAAAAAATTTGCTCAATGCAAAATAGGATAGGAATATGGTCTCCGGAACGAAGATAAAATGTAATGGAGAAAAATTTAATACAGACAAATAAATTATGAACAATTCAATTATTAAATTAGTCGATGATCTACCCAATGGTGGGATTACAGTTTCAGCATTACGCGCTCTAGATTTCATCGTACCTGGAGAATGGAACAATTTAGTAGGCTTTGAAAATACAGTTAGGGAAGTTACTGGCAAAGATAAACCTAAGAAAATTCAGCAAATTAGTGAACGTGCTCTATGGATATATAACGACAAATCTCAAGGGTATCAAGACGCTATCTGGGCTTATAAAGCTTTGGATAAAGCTGATGCTGCTATGGGTGCCGCAGCAATGGCCAACAAAATTGGTGAAAAAATCTCTTTCTTGGGTTTCCTGAATAAATTAACGCCATCAGCCGATAAAACTCAGGCAGTTGATTTAGCAATTAAGGTGGTAGCTGAGTTGGTTGCTTTCTGCAAATTAAATGGAATGCCTACGAGAGAAAGTTTAGGAGATTTTTCCGCAGCTTTGGCAGAAGAATATAGTGGCCCTTCTTTGATGCGAATGGTTGCTTTGGTGTGTTTTGATGGGTTGATTCCCCTGGGACCTGATTTTGTCGATCGCGTGGGAGATATTATTGGAGGAATGAGTTCTGCTGGTTTGCAACAAAATCCTTTGTTTCAGAAGGTAAACAATTTGATTCCTGGTGATAGTACTCAGGGTAAGCTTGATTTTATTGGTAATAGTTTTGATGCGGTTGGGGGTTGGATGAGTAATTTAGTCTCGTCACGAGGATTAGATCCACAAATGATTATCGATCATTTACAAAGTTTTGTTGAAATTGCTGATGATAAATTAGATTATTTGGCGGCTTTTCTCGATATGACTACTAATTATTTTGAACATACTGGTACTCAAACTGTGGCTCGTCGTTTGATTTTGCAAGCGGCTGACGAAGTGTGAACAATTAATAATTAATAATTACCTCTTCTGTAATAGAAGTATTGCCTAAAATGATTTTTTTCTTTTTTATACTTAAAAGGAGGGGCTTTAAACCTTTATTTTTTGGTGAAATAAGTAAAATTATTATATCATTTAGGCTGAAATTGTTTGTGGGTAAGTTTGATTTACCCACTGTCTAATAATTACTTTTGAAGAAGTATTCATAATTCAGGATTCAGGAGAAAAATTTTCTCCTTGAAAAACTATATAAACACTCTAAAGAAAAAATGTTAAGTCACTCTCCAAACCAACTGATAATATACCAAAGGCTACAAATAAATTTAGAAGAATTAACCAAATTTTGTCAGATTCATTTAATATCTGAGTTGGCTGTTTTTGGTTCAATTTTAAGAGATGACTTTTCCTCTCATCAGCATAAGTATAACTGCTACGATAGTTAACTAACTCAGACGTTATAGTTTCGCCAAAATAAAATGGTGTTGTTGTTCCTGCTCGACAAGCATATTCCCACTGACTCTCACTAGGTAAACTATATTTTTTACCTGTTATTTTTGATAGTTTCTGACAAAATTTTTTAGCGTCGTACCAACTTACTTGTTCTACAGCTTGGTTTGCACCTTTAAAAAAGGAAGGATTATTTCCCATAACTGTTTGCCATTGTGCTTGAGTGACTGGATATTTTCCCATGAAAAATTCTGGCACATCTACATAATGTTGCGGACTTTCACTATCTTCTCTCCCTGCTTCTGTCTCTGGAGATCCCATGAGAAATCTACCTGCGGGAATTTTTACCATTTCTAGGGAAACTCCATTATCGAAGTTTTCTGTCATTACTTCTGCTTGACCTGGAGAGCGATTAATTATTTCTCCTTTTCGGTTGACTGTGACTGTCTCAAATTTCTGAGTCGAATTTGACGAGTATGCTTTTGGCAAAAAAAATCTATCCCACCAATCTTTACTCAACATTGCTGCTGCAAACCCACTTCCTGCTAAACCTCCTAATATCAATATTTTTCTTCTAGTTTTATTAGGTTGGGGTTGGGGTGGAGATGGAATTGTGCTATTTGGTGTGGGTGTGGGTGTAAGTTGGTTGACTTTTGGTGTGGGTGTGGGTGTGGGTGGGTTGACTTTTGGTGTGGGTGTAGGCGTGGGTGGGTTGACTATTTCCCCCAACGCATCTAATGCTTTTGTGGCATCTTGATAACGCTCTCGAAAATACTCCCGCACCATCTTATCTAATATATTTGCTAGAGGAACGCTCACTTGTGCCTCATTCCGCCAGATTATATTTCCCGTGTCTTGGTCTGTTGGTAAATTTCCTGGGTTTTTCCCAGTCAGTGCTTTTATCCCTACCATTCCCACTGCATAAATATCGCTACTTAATCTTGGTCTGCCGTTACTTTGTTCGCTTGGCATATATCCAGGTGTTCCGACTGCGATAGTTAAAGTAGTTGAACCTTGTTGGTTAGGTGTGGTTAATACACTTATTTCTTTTACTGCCCCAAAGTCTATCAATACTATTTTGTTATCCGACTTCCGACGCATCAAATTTTGCGGTTTAATATCTCGATGAATTATATTATTTTGATGAGCTACTGATAATGCTGATAATATTCCTTTAAGTAAAGCAATGGTATAAGACTCACTCAATTTTTTCCCTAGAGTCAGTTCCTTACTTATATCTTGCCCTTCTACATATTCTTGTACTAGGTAAAATTCTGTTCCTTCTTGAAAATGGGCAAATAATTTTGGTATTTGGTCTGAGTCACTGCCTAATTTGTATAAAGTCTTTGCTTCTCTATCAAACAACCTTTGAGCAATAGGCAAAACTCCTGGATCTGAGGTTTTAGGTGATAGGTGTTTAACAACGCATTTTGGATTTCCTGGTAAATCTATATCTTCAGCTAAGTAGGTATCTCCGAAACCTCCGCTTCCGAGCAACTGAATAATTTTGTAGTGATTTCTCAGGATTTTTCCTGGCTGCATAATTTTCAGTTATCAGTTATCAGAATTTTTGGGGTACTGCTTCATCTCAGTAGGCAAGAAAGGTTTTTTTGGCCTAATTTATTTGAGTATGTATGAGCTTACCTTTCCCATTATGCTTATAATACCATGTCAAGTTTTTTTGTCAACTCCCCCCTTTTTCAGTTATCAGTTATCAGTTGTTGATGTCTGTTTTGATGTTGATGGGTTAAGTATTATTGTGGTTTCTGCTGTTGATGTCTGCTTTGGTTTTGATGGGTTAAGTATTACTGTGGTTTCTGCTGTTGATGGTTTGAGTATTACTGTAGTTTCTGCTGTTGATGTCTGTGTTGGTTTTGATGGATTGAGTATTACTGTGTTTTCTACCGTTGATGTCTGTTTTGGTATTAATGACACTATATCATCTAATGCTTCTGTGGCATTTTATAACGCTCTCGAAAATACTCTCGTACCATCCTATCTAATATATTTGCTAGGCGATCGCTTACTTGTGCCTTATTCTGCCAGATTATATTTCCTGTATTTTTATCTCTGGAGAAACTTCTTGGATCTTTTCCTGTGAGTGCTTTTATTCCTAGCATCCCTACTGCATAAATATCGCTACTGAGTTTTGGTTTACCATTACTTTGTTCATTTGGCATATAACCTGCACTTCCCACAGGTACAGTCAAAGTAGTTGATCCTTTTTCATCAACTGCCAATACTTTAATTTCTTTTACTGCCCCAAAGTCTATTAATACTATTTTGCTATCCGACTTTCGACGCATCAAATTTTGTGGTTTGATGTCTCGGTGAATTATATTATTTTGGTGAGCTACTGCTAATGTTGATAATATTCCTTTGAGTAAGGTAATGGTATAAGATTCACTTAGTTTTTTCCCTAGTGTCAGTTCTTTACTTATATCGTGCCCTTCTATATATTCTTGTACTAGGTAAAATTCTGTTCCTTCCTGGAAATGAGCAAATAATTTTGGTATTTGCTCTGAGTCTTTCCCTAGTTTGTATAACGTTTTTGCCTCTCTATCAAACAACCTTTGAGCAACAGGCAAAACTCCTGGAGCTGAACTTTTAGGTGATAGATGTTTAACTACACATTTTGGTTTTCCTGGTAAATCTAAATCTTCAGCTAAGTAGGTATCCCCAAATCCTCCACTTCCGAGAGTGTCAATAATTTTGTAGCGTTGTCTTAGGATTTTTCCAGACTGTATCATTTTTTCAGTTATCAGATTGCCTAGCAGGAAAATATGGTTTTTTTGGCATAATTTATTATAATATGAGCATAAGTTTTTGATTACGATTATTTTTAATAATATCATGTCAACTTTTTTTGTCAATCCCCTTTTTTCAGTATTTAAGGGGCTAAAGGAGAACTACAAACATAATAATTATTCTTACTAATTTTTACTAAACCCATAATTTAAGCGATCGCTTCTTTTGAATGTCCTCTTTATTCTGCATAAGTTATTTTACCGAATAATTATTAATTATTAATTATTAATTAAATAATTCAGGTTTAA
>NZ_JBNHER010000292.1:0-48909 GCF_050015975.1 Dapis purpurea BLCC-M126
TGACTCCTAGATTAACTATCTAATTACACCGATACTACCGGATTTGATATTACCCCTAACTATTGCAACATTTTAAGCGTATCGGAACACTACCAGTTATTTTCCTCGTGCAGGATGACGGAAATAAGTGACCGGTGACAAAATACTCAAAGCCTTACCAATCAAAACTTATGACTTCCCCTCCTAGCTCCCCTCCTGGGAGGGTTAGGGGTGGTTTGAATTCTGAATTCTGACTTCCGCGTAGCGCTACTAGGTCATGCTGTGTAAACAGGTATTTTTTCTTCCATAAAAATTTCTAAGTACGACTAATAATCCCCCCTTAAAAAGTAAGGGAAGTATGGGAAAATGAGAGATATATGAAGCAGTTTTAAGAGTACTATTATACAGTATTTTCATTTTCCCTTTATCAAAAAAAAAATAATTTGTATAAGTATATACAGAAAATTGATTCATTGTCACAAAAAGAATTATTAGGTTATTATTATAAGTTTATAAAATTTTTAGCTCTCTATTTCCCTGTTGTCCTTGGCCTTTTTCCAGGATATTCTCTTCAAAATCTTTCTGGGGACTAGGATACAAGAGCAAAATGATAAATGGGTTTTAATTTCATCACAACAGTGTTAGTCTCATAAGTTGAAGGAGAACAAAAAGTATTTTCTCCTCCATGCAATATTATTTTAAACCTCGTCCTTAAAGGCAGGTTATTATTTAAACCATTTCTGATTCATAAGTGTTATGACTGGATCAACTTCTGTTTTATCGGCTTGGCAACTATTAAGAAATCGTGAAATTACTTGCCAAGAAGCATTGGAACGTTTAGTAGATAAACGGGGAATTGTAAATCTGCAACTACTTGATAAAGAAGTAGCATATCGCTTCTTTAGAGAATTTCCCGATCAAAAAGATTTACCCCCAGTTATTCCCTTGCTGCTATGGCGCAACTGCTACTATTTAGCCTCTCCTATAGATATATGTGCTGATGAAATGAAAAAGATGAGCGATCGCACTTTTTCTGACATTAGAATTATTGCTATTGCGGAAAAGAGTTATAGCGCTTGGTATCATAGAAAAAAAATAGACCCCAAATCGATCTCTGGCACAAAATTAATTAACCCTTTAACTGGAGAGTTAGAAGAAGAAGATGTCTGTGCCACCACAGAATTATATCTTTCCCAAGCTGCAGACCAAATTGGTCGGATTAAAACAATTATTTCCGGCGCTCTGCGTAACCGTGCTAGTGACATTCATCTTGAACCGACTGGGGAGGGTCTGCGAGTACGTTATCGTATTGATGGCATCCTCAGAAATATTACTACCCTACCAGCAGATATTGGTCGTCGAGTAGTAGTTGCCATTAAGGTAATGTGTGACATGGATATCGCTGAAAGTAGATGTCCTCAAGATGGGCGAATTAGTGAGCAATATGCAGAGGATGATGATTCTAATTTAGGGGTAGATTTACGAGTCAGCACCCTTCCTTGTGTTGGTGGGGAAAAAGTTGTGATTAGATTACTAACTTCCAAAAACCCTTTTTCTAGTTTAGAGAAGTTGGGATTTTCTGAGCGAAGTTTGACTTTATACAAAAGTTTGTTGCGCCAACCACAAGGAATGATTATTTTTACAGGTCCGACTGGTTCAGGGAAAACAAGTACCCTATACACTAGTTTGTTATCGGTAGCAACGGAAAATGTTAATGTAGTTACTGTTGAAGATCCCGTAGAATATGTATTACCAGGAATTACTCAAACTCAGGTAAATGAGAGAGCAGGAATGACTTTTGCTGCCGGTCTCCGGGCTATTTTGCGTCAAGACCCTGATATTATTATGATGGGTGAAATACGCGATCGCGAAACGGCAGATACAGCAGTCCGCGCTGCATTAACTGGTCACTTAGTCTTGACGACTTTACATACTAATGATGCTATGGGTGCAATTCCCCGATTAAAGGATATTGGTCCTGATCCTGCTTTAATGAGTGATGCCCTGTTAGGTATTGTAGCCCAAAGATTAGTACGGAAAATTTGCCCCCACTGTGGAGAACCTCATACTCCCACCAAAGAAGAGTTGCAAATATTGGGTTTAGATCGACCACAAACATTATCTGCGGTTAGTTGGACTGTTAGCAATAGTAGATCTGCTTATGCTTCTGTTTTAAATAAAACTAATGGTAATGGTCATGGCGCGCAAACGATGACTGCTGTTACTCCGAGTATAAACCATGAAATTCAGGGGAAATGGCGTATTGGTCGTGGTTGTTCTAATTGTTTTAATTCAGGTTATTCTGGTAGAGAAGCAGTTGTAGAATTATTGGATGTAAATGATACTGTTCGGGAGTTGATTTATGAAGGTACAATGACTCAGTTGCAACGTTATTTGAAGAAAAATGGTTTTGTTTCTTTCCGAACTGCTGCTATTGAAAAGGTGACTCAAGGGATAACGACAGTAGAAGAAGTACAACGTGTTTTGCCACGGAGTGCTTTGTATAATCATAATATGGGTTGAAAGTTAAAATAGCAATTTGCGATCGGTGTTTCTGATGGAATTCCCTATTAATTTGCCCACTTGACAAGCAAGCTGTTGTGCATTTAAACCACTTATTTGTTGTGTATCTCGTTAAAAGGAAAACCCTTATTACTTCTAAGTTATGACTTTTAATTTCTGACTTGTTAAGACGCATTTCAAATGCGTCTTAGCGGATCAATTAGGTGAGTAAATGTTACTCATTGAACATGAATATTTATAAATACATTTCTAGCCAACTAATTTTTATCTAAGTGTTGGTCAAATCGTTGTGGATAGATAAATTGAGCCACAAGTCTCTTGAATAATTTTGACATATATTCGCTTCTGGGAAGTCTAGCTAAAGTAGCAAAACTGTCATCTCCCCCAATTTTTTTTCACTCTCCTAATTGCTACAATTTTTTTGAGAAAAAAATTTTTAATTGACTAAAACATCGTTATTTATCAATGGTTTTGACCAATAAATAATATCGGCTTTGCTGAATAAATGTATAATTTTATAGGATTTAGGAGCTAGAAAGGAGATTTTTCCTCGCCAGGAATGAGGGGAAATAGGTCTGATTTACACATTATAAATTTAAGAATTTCATACCTAGGCATCAGCAACACCATGATGTCAAATCCGCTTGTTTTGGAGAATAAGATTCTACTATCAGTATTGGCATTGGCAAAAATTATAAGTTTGGCTACCAAACATCTACAGTACAGTATTGAACTATACCGATACTAACGGATTTAATATAAGGTATCAAGTTTTAATCACAATTCAAAAGTTAAAAGTTAAAAATAATTCTTCAAAATTGTTTACACAACTAAAGATTTATTGTTAAAACTTTATTAAAGTTTTAATATTTTCAGGAAACATTCTTATGGACAAAGACAACAGGAAGTCCAACCTCAACCCCTCCCTTAATCAAGGCTAATGTTGGTAAACCTCCAATCGAGGCAGTATCTAAATTGGTAAGATTATTTTTTAGTAGGGGCAACACCCCTTAGTTACTCTGATTAGTTATTCAGAACTATCACATAGGGGCGATCCTTAAGGTTTGCTCTTTTGATTTAGCGAATAATTAAGGTTTAAAGCCTCTCCTTTAAAAGAGAAACAAGCGGTCGAGAGATGGCGAGGTTTCCCGCTCTTGCAGAGCCGCTACGCTTTTCATGTCGGCTCAAGCGCCGAAACGCCATATCCAATCGACCAAGAGAAGAAAAAATTTTCCCTAGCGCGTCAATCTTCTTCCTTTTAGGGAGAGGTAATTATCAATTATTCATTATCAATTATCAATTATTTACCAACCCCATATTTTTTGGCTCAATGGATGAAACATCCCTAAAAGGTAGTTCCGAGGTAAGGGCATCAATCAGCAAAAACAATGTAATTATAAGGCAAAGATACCAAACTGGTTTTATCAAGAAATTTATTTTTCTTGACAGTAGTACAATAAACAATTATACTGGATGAAATAACAAAATTAATCGTTCATCTTTCCCATAGCATCAAGGCGAATTAACCAAAACTTTGAGGAAGACGGAAGTAGGGATAGAAATATTAGCTAAAAATAAAAACCTATCTAAATATCTCCATCCAACAAGGTTCTAGAAAAAGCTTAAACCTTGTTAGTTTTGATTGGGGTAAGTTTTACTAAAGGATCTATCCCGAAGGAACGTACTACTCCATTACTTGAGGTAGTTGTGATGATTCCAGTTTCGTTGATGAGTCTTTTCATCTCTTTCTTAGCTGTTTATATGTATACGAATACTACTGAAGAAATTGTTAAAGTAGTAACAGCAGGGATGGCATTAATATCTCTATTTTTAAGCTTTGTTTTTGCTCCTTGGAGCATCGTTTTACTTTTGGTAGTATCTTTGGTGATATTCCAGTTTCCTTTGTTCAAGTATTAGAAAAGAATACTTGATACCATCATAGTTTTCACCAAACAATAAATAAAAAAATTTATCCACCTGAAAACTGAGGTAGATAAATTTTGTCTTAGATAGAACAAATGCCAATAGCTGAATCACCTTAGCAGGCTAATATTAATTTTTAGAGATTGTAAGGCAAACCAGTCTTTTTGTTATCTACAGAAACAGGAACTCTTCCCCATCCTGCTTCAGCACCCATATCAAGCCATATTTGCTCCAAAGTACTGAAACTATAAGGATCGTATGCACCATTAGCACCTACCTCATAAGAATTAGAAGTACCAAGCCTAATGCCATAAGGATCATGAATATAAATTTGCTCTTTATCCAAATTAAATCCTGTTGCTACAACCATGTGTCCGCTACCCTTATAAGCTAATCCTAACACTACTGGGTACCCAGCTTTTAGACAAAGCATTAAATCTGCATGGGAAAGTGTATAAGAAAAATAAGTTTCTACTCCGAAATCTCTTAATGCTTTAGTATTTGCGTCATGGTCTGTAGTGTCACCATATTTTGCTAATGTTTCTCCATAAAAACTTTCAAATTCTTTGAAACTAGTATGTTTTGATTTTTGTTTTAACTCTGGCTTTAAACCTGCTAAGAACATAGCACAAGAAGTCAAATTGCACTGGCGACTTCCTGGACCAAAATTATAGGTTTCGTTATCTAATTGAGAAAAATAAGGTATGTCTAGCTTTTTCACCCTAAGGTTTTTTGGTTGTTTCAATTTTAGGTGAGGTGTATAAGCATAAACTTTTTCCAGATAGGTTTTGCCATCATGTGCTAATTTTGGATGTTCTAAGGTAAGTAAAGTATGTTGTTTAGAATCTGGTAATATTTCTTTGACTTTGATTTTTTCTTGTTGTTTAACGAGTATTTTCTGATTATCCCATAATTCTGAAGACTGTATAGGTTTAGATTTTAACCAAGTTGAATGGGTAAAACTTACAGTGTTAAATCCCATTTTGTCTTCTATTTTATCCTTTATTTTATCCTTTATTTTGTCTTTCATAAACTTAGCATTTTTTACAGGTTTACAAAATAGTTTAGCTTCAGCACGTCTGCGTCTCCGCAAACCGACTTCAGCAGCAGAACCAGGGTTTCGATATTTTTCAAATTGCTTTGTTATCCAATTTAAATCTTCCCACTTTGAAACACTATCACAAACTTTTGTAATAGAATTAAAGTTGGCTCCACGATAAAAATGTGCACCGAGGTTGTAGGCAAAACTATAAAGTGCCCCCTGTTGATCTTGATTCATTTGAGACCAAGTAGGGATTCTTTCTAAGACAGGTTTACAAACTTCTTCAACTTCCCAGGCTAAATACTTCTCTGCTTCAGCAGGGGTAATAATATCATTTCTTCTCACTTTACTACCATTGGGATATTTAGTAGTCCCATACCCAATTGTAGCAACTTCCCACCCATAAATGGGGTCGGGATAGGCTTGCGCTCGGCCATCAGGAAGTTTGTTGTGATATCCCTCAAATTTCTTAATTAAATTAAGACCACTTTGAGGAATTAAATTTTTTCCATTCATAATTTATACCCAACGACAAAACTAATACTAAAGTGATAATATAGACAGTTGATCTACTTAAAATAGAAGATTATGTGTCTCTAGTCCACCGCTAGCTCTGTAAAAAAAACGCCATTTTTGATATTAATTAAGGCTTTCAAAAATATATTATCACAGGATCAAAACTTAATAATGCGATCTATAATTTAGGCATTTATACCTTTTTTAGACCCAAAAAAAGTATAAATGCCTAGATTTAAGCAGATTTTCTGACTCAGTTTTGTCTCAGTCTCAATCACTAAACTTTCAAGTTTTAATTGTTGACTCAAAGCTGTCAAAAGTAGTATAGTATATTGGCTAATTTAGTAGGCTTAACATCCTGCGTTCGTAATGTAAATCAGTCAAAAATTAATCTACTTTAATTATATTACTACTTCAAGTAAGGTCGTTGGAAATTATAATCCACAAGTATTTAGGATCTTGGCGACCGCATCTATTGAATACATTAATATGTCTGCAAAGAAATCTTGGTTGCTACGGAAAAAAATTGGTTTCTAGGTTATATGTCGGTAGATTTTATGTATATTAGATCAATTTTTATGATGGTTAGGTACAGTTTAATACTATAGTAGTCGAAGCAAAGATTAGGACATTTATAAATACTAAAACTTAGTCAAGAATTAATTCTAACTTTTTACTTGCACATAGTGCTATAATTTATATCCCTTAAAGTCGTAAAATTTTGTACCTCATAAACTCCATAACTACTGTCAATTCTAGAGGAACTGTGTACTGAAGTAATTCAGCACACAGATTAGTTATTACTTAACTATTTCAACACTCATCTTGGATTTTTCATGCTCCTGCTGAGTGTTGGCTGCTTCTTTAATACAACTGATTCAACCACTGATCTACATCAATTGCTAGTTTCTTACCTAATTGTAATAACTTGCGAATTTGAGGCAGTTCCCAGGTAGTTTCTACTACAATTTCTCCTTCTGTATTAGGTTCCATCTGAGTATGATTTACCCGTTGAATATAACCCAAACAAAGAGGTACAATTTGACTTTCCAGAGATTGGAAATAAATCTCCTGAGCACCAATTAATGACAAACCTAAATTTAATTGATTTCCTACTTCAACAACTCGCTCTAAACCTTGGATATCTAATTCCAAATTATCCGGTTCATTATCATACAAAATGTGTCTGAGTGAGCTAACAATTAATCTTTCTAAAGATTCCTTAACTTCTAGGTTATGGAATCGACATTGCTGCTGACTAACTTCAGTAGCAAGAGCTTCTAACTCTGCCAAATGACTAATACTTAATTTCCCGTCACTACTTTCTGCCTCTAAAGTCCGCGCACTTGTCAATAACCGATGACCCAATGCCACTTCAGCAGCCACCTGCAATTCCTGGGGTACAGCTAAATTATCTCGGCGGAAGGCCATCATTATGCTATAATTATCTCGGTACACCTGAGTATACAATTGATCCAGGCGATTGAGAGTTTCTTGACTCAATAAACCCATTATCCGTTGGCGTTCCTCTGCAAACAGATCCCCTAGACCAAATGAAGATTTTCCGAATAACTCGGCCATACTCATAACTACATTAGCAATACTGCCTTCTTGTAAAGCATCAAATAGCTTTTCTTTGATTTCCGTATAAACCCGACGACCTGTAAATGGTTGAATACAGCAATGGAAATCCCATCCTCCTAAATGGAGTACAGCAAAAATAAATTCTTTGCATTCCAGTGTGATTTCTGAAGTTAATTGCAGTTGACCTACTGCCAAACTTAGATTACCCATGCGTCGCATTTGATAATCATGTTGTTTGGTGTTGTAGCAGTAAACTCGTTGTTCGCGAGTATAAGTAGTAAATAAAGAATTAATCGCATAGTGAGCTGCTACTTGTTCCAAAGTAATTTGAGCTGTGGCAACTAACTGTCGATAAACTTCATCACCTGTTTTGAACAAATCTACATTACTGGGGGCAAAAGCAAGTTGAGAAACAAATTCTTTCTCTAATTTTACCCCTGCTACATCACCTGCTAATTCTATTGCTCTGGCAGCATAACGCAGAATTTGAGTACCTTCTGGTCGAGATATTTCATCAAAAAACCAGCCACAACTCGTAAACATTAATAGAGAATGTCTTTGCATTTCCAATAAACGCAAAGCATCTACTTTTTCTGCTTCTGTGAGGTTGTGGTTTTGATGCTTAGAGAAGAAGTTTTTAATGTTCTCAAGAGAGCGATCTAGAATTACTTTAACGTATTCATCTCGTGCTGCCCAAACATCCTTGAAGAAGTGACGACCAAAGTCTTCGTAAATGTCAACAAATTGATCCCGTAGCCAATTAAGTGAATCTCGTAATGGTCTCCGCCATTTTTGATGCCAAGTGCCACCACCACCGCAACCACAATCATCTTGCCAACGGTCAACGCCATGACAACAGCTCCATGCTGTTACTGGTTTTAATGCAACTTCCCAAGTGGGAGAATTAATACTGAGGTAATGAGCAAAGTTAGTTACATTCCAATTGCGATGGGGAAATTCTCCTAAGAAAGCGTAGGCAAGGCATTTTTCTGTACCGCCTTTGTGATGACCGAATGTTTCACCATCAGTGGCAACAGCAATTAATTGGGAAGGTCGTTGGTCTCCCCGTATTGCCTGGCCAATTCGTCCGGCCAAATTATGAGAACTATTGAGGACATCATTAAAGCCCATATCTCTTGATATAGGACCGTCATAGAAAAAGATATCAATGTATGGGGTTTCTGTAGAGTTGTCGCTATCGCTACGGCGCAAGAAACAACGATAAGGACGAGTAGGATCGATTTGATTACCACCTACTTCGATCCATTCTGGGTCAGGGTTATCTGGACTGGAGAATGGACGACAACGTTCGGCTTGGGAAGGAGCTAAAATAATGAAGCGAATGCCTTCTGCAACTAATACTTCTAGGGTAGGATAGTCTACGGCAGTTTCTGCTAACCACATTCCTTCTGGATCACGACCAAACCTGGAGCGGAAGTCTTCTTTACCCCAGCGAATTTGAGTATATTTATCTCGTTCATTGGCGAGAGGCAAAATTATATGGTTGTATGCTTGGGCGATAGCGTTACCATGTCCATCGAGTCGTTGACAACTTTTCCGATCTGCCTCAATAATTTTTTGATATACTTCCATATCGTGACGTTCCAACCAACTCATTAGGGTCGGACCAATATTGAAGCTGAGATATTCATAGTTATTGTTGATCCCCACCAATTCTCCTCGGTCATTTAAGACACGGGCAAAAGCATTGGGGCGATAGCACTCATGTAAAATGCGTTCATTCCAGTCATGGCAGGGAGCTGCACTAGGTTGACGTTCAATAGCGTCTAGATAGGGGTTTTCCCTGGGGGGTTGATAGAAGTGACCGTGGATGGTCACATAAACCCCAGTGGCAGTATGTACAGGTGCTACAGAAGTTGTCTGATTATTGGTTATTTCAGATAATGATACTTCTACAACAGAGTTATTTGCTTGATTCAAGTTTGTCTCAGATGAGGAAACCATGCGATCGCATTCTCCATTTAGCTTTTATTTTCAATTAAACAAATTAGTTTTTTCGCCATAGTATGGCGAAACTCCAAGAAACACGGATTATTTTTAAACATTTAATACTTAGATGTTTAATTCCCATTCTTGGTTAGTTTTTCTTTTTTTGTTTGATTTCAATTACATTTATTCTTTTTAGCCATTGTCGCAGAGTGATAAAAGGCAAATTTTGTTTAGATGCTCTTGATTAGTTAGCCAAGCTTTAGTATTTCAACAACTACCTCAAAAGTATACTCTTTCCTCCTTATCTTGCCTTTACTATGATAGGCGATCATTTTCGCTGATAGTATAGTAATGTTGAAAACTTGCTTGCAGAGTTAAAAAAGATTTAATACTTACTTACGTCTTAATTCCAATCATAAAGCCTATCCTAGTCAAAAAGCAATACTGTAGTGATAAAACTTAACTTTACTTATAATTTCTCTGTAAATTAGTAACATTACTTTTGATTAAGAGATTAGTAATAAATCATTTGAATTTTATGAAATTATGTTAAAATTGCTGTATTTACAAGGAAACATGAAATAGCGGTTTGTAGTAAAAATTTCTTCAAATCCTCTTAAGTATCTATGCCAAATTAATTTCTGATTATTGTATTATTCTGTATCCTTAATTGGATAAGCTCAAGAGGCAAATGAGATGTCTCAATAATTTTATATGATTACTTATGTCGAAAACTAGCAGTTAAAATGATTATCTGTTTTTTTTTACAACTTATAGTCCATAACTAAATTTAATAGAAGGGGAATGGCATCAAATACAAACTTATGAAATTGCCGGAAGAATGTTTGAAGATGAATAGGATTTAGCCAAAGTAATTAAACAAAGTCTTTGTCAAAGGATTTATAGACAAAATATTAATTAAAGCAATATAAATTTTATTCTAATTCCTGTAAAGATAGAAATACAAAATGATATATCTTTTTAAAGTTTATTTAGGGGAACTTACCTTGAGTAAGTAGCTAAAGAAAATTAAAGGTAAACAACACGACAGCAAATAAATTGTTCTCAAACAATTCTTATACCATTTTACACTAATTAAAAACCAACACTCATATAATGAAATTTTATAATATCAAAACTTTTACTCTAGAGTAATTTTATAAATTTCTTTATACTTCATACTATTTCTCTATGAAATTGAATTTAATATATAAATGGTGATCGTAGGCACAATTAATATTCAAGCGATAATTATTAAATACATTGTTACACAGAAATGGTATTAGTTTAAATGTCATGATCGATCGGCAAAATATTAATAATACCTCAATTATTAACGGTCTCACAGAAGACGAGGTAACAGCTCGTCGCGCTGCTGGTTTAGGAAATCATGTCAAATTACATACAAGTCGATCCTACCGCCAGATATTAAAGGAAAACTTATTTACCTTTATTAATACCGTTTTCCTCAGCATTAGTCTGGTTTTAATTTCTCTTTCTCGTTATGGTGATGCTTTCCTCGTGATCGTTGTTATTTTAGGTGGTGTCATAGTAAGTGTTTGCCAAGAAATATGGGCTAAACAAAAATTAGATCAAATTGCTCTATTAACTAGACCATTAGCTACCGTTATTCGAGAAAGTAAACAACAAAACATTGATCCCAGTGAGATCGTCGTAGGAGATATATTAGTAGTCCATGCTGGAGATCAAATAGTAGTAGATGGACAAGTAGTAGGAAAAGGCCAAATAGAAGTAGACGAATCACTCCTAACAGGGGAATCCGATTTAATTCCTAAACAGGCAGGCCAAAAAGTTTATTCTGGTAGTTTTTGTGTCAGTGGTACTGCTTATTATGAAGCCCAAAAAGTAGGAACCGAAAGTTTGGCCTATCAACTAACTGTTAGTGCTAGAGCATTTCGCCAAATTTATACCCCCCTCCAACAAGAAATTAACTTGGTCATCAGAGTATTTTTACTCTTGTCTTGCTTTCTTTGGATACTGGTTGCTATTAACTGGTACTTTGGATTTTATACATTTGGTGACACTGTTCAATATGCAGCTGTAATTGCTGGCCTAGTACCAAGTGGTCTTTATTTGGCTATCACTCTCGCTTATGCTCTTGGTGCAGTTAAAATGGTGGGGCAAGAAGTTCTAATTCAGCAAGCTAATGCTGTCGAATCATTAAGTAATGTAGATATTTTATGCTTAGACAAAACTGGGACGTTAACTGCTAACCGTATTAGTTTACAAGCAATTTATCCCATAGGACTTGATGAAATTAAGTTGGGAGGCATATTAGGTGAATATGCAGCTAGTACCACTTCTAAAAATCAAACTATTGAAGCTCTAGAAGAGGTTTTCTCTGGACGTCAACATTCTCTAATTTTTGAAATCCCTTTTACTTCAGCTCGTAAATGGAGTGGTATCAGCTTTGCCAGTCAAGAGGAAAATTCACCGTCTGGGACATACATTCTAGGCGCTCCAGAAATATTAGCTGAAGTTACGCCCCTGACTACGAAAGTTACTCAGCAGATTCAAGAATTAGCAAAACAGGGATTCCGAGTGCTTTTATTTGTCCATAATCCCAATGTCAATAGTTTAAACCAGGATTTAGAACAACCAAAATTACCTACTGAACTTTTTCCTCTGGGAATTATTAGCTTTCAAGATGAACTTAGGCCAGAAGCTCGTGAGACTATAGAAGGTTTCTCGGAAGCAGGAATAGAAGTCAAAGTGATTTCTGGAGATAATCCTCAGACTGTTGCTGCTTTGGCCTTACAAGCAGGACTTGGTTCAGATATCCAAGTTATTTCTGGTTCTGAATTGGCCAAATTAGATGAAGCTCAGTTTATTCAAGCAGCCGTATCTAAAACAATTTTTGGCCGTGTTACTCCTGACCAAAAAGCTAAACTGATCCGTAGTTTTAAGAGGCAAGGTCGTTATGTGGCAATGATTGGAGATGGAGTTAATGATGTTCTATCTCTGAAAGAGGCTAATTTAGCGATCGCTATGGAAGGTGGTAGTAAGGCAACTCGCAGTGTGGCGGATATTGTCCTATTGAAAAATTCTTTTGCCTCTTTGCCTCATACTTTTTTGGAAGGACAACGGATTCGTAATGGCATACAAGATGTACTGAAACTATTTATGATTAGGGTATTCTGTGTTAGCCTCTTAATTTTTGCTACAGGATTTATAGGAGGATTTATTGGCGGTACTTTTCCATTATTAAATAAACATAGCGCAGTTGTTACTCTGATATCAGTAGGATTTCCTACTTTTTGTATTCCGATTTGGTCTCAACCAGGAATATTACCTCGACGTAGTATGGTACGCTCCCTACTTCATTTTACTTTACCTGCTACTTTGACTCTTACTCTTGTAGCTTTAGGAGTCTATCTAACTTATTTAGCAATACCATTTTTGGGAAATGAGTTAGTTATTAACCTTGACCAAGTTAATGAATTTCTTTCAGTTCCTCGTAGCGCTCTAGTTACAATTATGATCTTATGTGGTCTATTGTTAGTACCTTTTCTGAAGCCTCCAACAAAGGCTTGGGTGGGTGGAGAGACTTACAGTGGTGACTGGCGATATACTTTTGTTGCCTTGGTTTTACTAGGAGTTTATATAGTTATTTTGGTGATTCCGCCTCTACGTCAATTTTTTGAACTATCTTTACTAAGTACCCATGATTATGTTGTGATTAGTTGGGTAGCTTTAGTTTGGTGTTTATTACTACGCTATGTATGGCGAGCTAAACTTTTAGACAAATTTTTAGGTGTCGATCTTGGTTAATCTTAATTTATTAATAACTTAGAAAAGTTATAATTCCAAAAAATTTAGAAAATAATAGGCCAAAAGAAACTTGAGACATGACTACAGTTCACGGCTACGCAGCAACTAAAAATGGTATAAAACTCGAACCTTTCGAGTATGAATTAGGGGAAATTAATGGGCAAGATGTTGATATTGCTGTAGAGCATTGTGGCATCTGTCACAGTGATTTAAGTATGCTCGAAAATGCCTGGGGCATAACTACATATCCTATAGTACCGGGTCACGAAGTAGTTGGTACAGTTGCTGCAGTTGGAGAAGAAGTTACCCACATCAAAGTAGGCGATCGCGTTGGTCTTGGTTGGCATTCTGGCTATTGTATGGCCTGTTCAGAATGTTTGGGTGGTCATCATAATCTTTGTACTAAAGCCTCTCCAACAATTGTGGGTAGACATGGAGGTTTTGCAGACCTTGTGCGGGCTAAAGGAGTTAGTGTAATCAAATTGCCCAAAGATCTTGATTTTCCTTCTGCTGGTCCACTCTTATGTGGTGGTATTACAGTATTTAATCCCCTAATTCAATTTAATATTTCACCCACAGCAAGTGTTGCTGTTATTGGTATTGGTGGTTTGGGACATATAGCTCTTCAATTCTTCCGTGCGTGGGGTTGTCGAGTAACAGCTTTTACCTCTAGTCCCTCAAAAATTGAGGAAGCATTAAACTTAGGGGCACATGATACACTCAATTCACGAGACCCTGAAGCTTTAACAGCTAGTGCAGGTCGTTTTGACTTAATAGTCTCTACAGTAAACGTTAAGTTAGATTGGAATGCCTATCTCCAGACACTCAAACCCAGGGGTCGTCTTCATCTTGTAGGGGTTGTAACCGAACCTCTTGATTTAAGTGTTGGACCAATGTTATTTAGCCAGCTTTCTGTATCGTCTTCTCCGGTTGGTAGTCCAGAGACAATTACACAAATGTTAGAATTTGCTGCTCTTCATCAGATTAAGCCTATCACTGAACATTTTCCGATGAGTAAAGTCAATGAAGCCATGGAGCATTTACATAATGGTAAAGCACGTTATCGAATTGTTTTAGATCGTGAATAAATAGTGTAAATAGAATTTTTGCATTTCTAACTTTAACTTCGTGAGGGGAAATAGCATTTGTTTGGTCTAAGTAGTTTGGAAATGAATCAAAACTATAACGTTGGACTAAAGAGTATTTATACCTCAAAAATATTTACTCTTTTAAGTATTAAGCTTGGGTTTACCTAGTAAATTGAATTTGACGAAGCTTTGAATAAGAATATTACAAATAGTTGGAGTAATTTAATAATTTTATATTAAATTTTACTCAAAGAAAAATTTAAGTCTCATCAGAATAAATACTTAAAAGGACAAAAGGACTTTTGACCCTACAACTGACTACTAGCAGCATCTCAATTCTCAACTATTTCTAGGAAATATTTATTATGTCTGGTATTATATCTATAAGACTTAAAATGACCTGAATAGGCAAAAAACATTACCAGGAAATTTGAGCTTTTTCGTTCTGAAAAAAGTGCAATATTATCGCTTTATATTGTGTGAATAAGATTGTACTTATACCAAACTTAGGACTAAAAAAAAAGTCTTTTTTTCTACCCCTTGCTTGCTTGGGTTTTTCATATTTCTCCTGATGTGATACCATGTCGAGATAATTAGTGATAGAAACACTTCGGTTTTGCTGAATCAAGGTATGAAAATAAAAAGTGAATAATCTCAAGTGTTTGTTATTGAATAGTTTAGAAATTGCCAACAAACATAAATCATACCCAAAATCAGCAATCCCAACACTTCTTTCTCCCAATAGATTCTTTTATCCTGACTCCTCCCTAATTACTTGTAACTGTTCAACCAGACATGATATAACCATTTAGCTAGTCTATTACAGAGGAACTGCATTATCAGCTTCATTACCTTACCTTTAAAGGAGAAAAAAACAATTGATAGATTTGAAAAAATCAAAAGTATGGGTAAAACCAAAGCGCTTAATTGCTGAATACTTACCTCCTGAAATATAACCATCAGCAAAATACTTTGTTCAGCAAAATATCTTGATTTTTGTCTGATTTCTGATTTACTGAATTTGAAATTTTTACTCATGCTAAATACACAAA
This sequence comes from Dapis purpurea BLCC-M126, assembly GCF_050015975.1. Lineage (NCBI taxonomy): Bacteria > Bacillati > Cyanobacteriota > Cyanophyceae > Oscillatoriales > Microcoleaceae > Dapis > Dapis purpurea. The sequence goes on from NZ_JBNHER010000292.1 coordinate 15,450, forward strand.
CAATCATTTCTATTTTCCTAGTATTTATTCCTATTTCAATCGCAGCTAATTTTATGGAATGGGGTTCATCAGCTATCTTTATTACATCTGCTATAGCAATTATTCCCCTAGCAGGTTGGATGGGTACTGCCACTGAAGAAATTGCCGTTGTTTTAGGCCCTAATTTAGGTGGTTTGTTGAATGCTACATTCGGCAATGCTACAGAATTAATTATCGGTATTATTGCTTTAAATGCTGGATTAATAAGTGTAGTTAAAGCAAGTATTACTGGTTCTATAATTGGTAATTTATTGCTAGTAATGGGTTTATCAATGTTCTTAGGTGGGCTACGTTTCAAAGAACAAAAATTTCAGTCGGTAGTAGCTCGTTTAAATGCTTCAGCGATGAACTTAGCTGTAATTGCTATCTTAGTACCAACAGCAGTAAATGCCACTTCCGATGGTATTACTGAAAATACAATGCAAAATTTGTCCGGTGCAGTAGCAATAGTATTAATTTCTGTTTATATACTCACCTTATTATTTTCGATGAAAACTCACTCTTACTTATATGAAGTTGGTGTAGCCGAAAATGAATCTGAAGAATTAAATTCTGGTAGTGAATCAGAAGAAAATACCGAAGATAAACCTAATTTGTTACTCTGGGTGTTGGTTTTATTAGTCGCAACTTTAGCAGTGGCATTTGAATCAGAATTACTGGTTGATTCTTTAGAAGAAGCTACTGCTACTTTAGGATTAACTTCTCTATTTACTGGTGTAATTGTAGTACCAATTATTGGTAATGCTGCCGAACACGCTACGGCAGTAACTGTTGCTATGAAAAATAAAATGGATTTATCTGTTTCAGTAGCAGTAGGTTCTAGTTTACAAATTGCTTTATTTGTGGCGCCTGTATTAATTCTGGCTGGTTTATTACTAGGTCAACCAATGGATTTGAATTTTAATCCTTTTGAATTAGTAGCAGTAGTAGTAGCAGTATTAATTGCTAATTCTGTAAGTTCTGATGGTCGTTCTGATTGGTTAGAAGGAGCTTTATTATTAGCAGCTTATGCTGTTTTAGGATTAGCCTTTTATTTCCACCCTGTAATTGAAGGATTGAGTTGAATAGCTCGCCTCTTGAGACATTATCTAAAAATCAGGTTTTTAGGTTGTCGCTGAGGGGCATTTGGAGACTCAAAACGGATGTGGACCAAAGCGACAAAAAAGAATGTTACGAATAATAAAGGCGATAAGAAGACTTTACAGGAGATGTTCCTTTAACTAATAAGATAACTTATGAACTGAGAAATAGTATTGAAGTTATTCGTTATTGCTCCTGGGTCCTAAGAAATCCCCTAGTGCCGCTACGCGGAAGTCAGAACTCAGAAGTCAACCCACCCCTAACCCCTCCTGGGAGGGGAAGTCAGAAGTATTGATTAGTAAGACTTTTAGGATGCATGTCACTGGTCAGTTATTTCCGCCATTCTGCACTAGATATTCGTAGCAAACATTTATCAAATTGGTATAAGAGTTTAGTACTGGAAAGTATCATCCGAGCAAACATCAAATCACTGACAAGGGACGACTTGGTAGTAATATCAGAACTTGTAGGCCAGAGAAGATGTTAATCAAGGATAAAACTATATAGTTTATATGTGGCCTTAGGATATATGACTAATCCACATTTTTTTATGCTCTTATCTACGGGTGCGGCAGGATTCGAACCTGCGACTCGCGACTTAGAAGGTCGCTACTCTATCCAACTGAGTTACGCACCCAATTATTAGGGATGGAATGATATAGTATCTCTTAATTATTATACTTAGGTAATCTCTAAATAGGCAACTCCATAATTTAGATTAGATTAATTAAGTACAATTATCTCTGGACTAATATTACAATGACGAAAAAATAGAAAAATTGTAAAAATACCCAAATTTTGATAATTATCACACTGGGCTTGATATCAAATTTTCTTGGCCATATATTTAGAGGTTACACTCTAAATCTAATACTACCAGACTTAATCCTATACCCAAAACATAATAATTTTAACATAATTTGTTGTTGTGTCACCTAAAATAAGGTATTAGAATTCTGTGAAAAGGTAGAAAATACAAGGAATTTTAATCAAGGAAGTACCGTGGGGCAAATAGTTGTTAACTAACAGCAGCAAAGATAAAAAGGGCGGTAGGGCATTCCGTTCTTAAATCATCTCTTTGTCTGACCAGATATTGGGACTTGGAAATGATAAGCCCACATTACAATATAGTTTCAACTAGCGTTGGTGAATAAATGTATGATATGAAAAGAGTCAGGAGGTAGAAAGGAGTTTTTTCCTATCCTTAGTTAGGAAAAAAGTGTGATTTGTGATTAGCACTCTTAATTTTGGACTCAAAACTTACATTATTAGCAATTTCATACCTAAAATCAGCAACGCCCGTCAGTTTAGTGTGGGAGTATATCAGAGTAATTATATTTGGTAATAGTGAATCTATAAACTAAAAATTACTAGATATGAGCAAGGGACAAGTTTCAAAAAGCATTTATACTCTACTATGAAATTTAGTCAGCAGTTCAGACAGACTAAATCTATCTAGCTTTAAAATGTGTTTCCCAAAATGCCTATAGTTTTATTGAAAATCATCCTAATATTTAAAATAAATCTATGCTAGAGGGATTACAATTACACCAAAAGTACCCCAGGTGATTATGGGAGTCTAATTAAAGTGTCATGTTTATTCTGAAAAGGCAAGATGTTGAAATTACAAGTATTCCACACCCAAAGCGGGATCAACAAATCCCTATTCTTAATTATCAAGGACAAACTTTTCGCTTAATCAATGTCTTTAAGGCAGAACAAGCAGAAGAAGCTAGGTCTTTCTGGCGGGATTTAACAGATAATCATGGTAAAGCTTGTGTTTTACTAGAGGAGCCTGAGCGATATAGTGTTTGGGGTAAAATTCGCTTGGAGCAACTTAACAATGACGACTTAAAAGAGGAGGAAGTTGTTCCTGCTGCTTGTATTCAGGGTTGTTTGTTGCTGGTACAAGCAGTTTACTTTGATGTAGAGGATTTATTAGGTAATAGACAGGCCAAGTCATTTTATAAGGATTTTAGTAAAGTTCTTAAGCAAAGAAACTTTCCTAATACAGATTCCGCCGATGCAATTAATGATTTATTAACTGTCGATCCTGTAAAAAAATTACAACTACCTTCCTGGCGAGAAGTTCACCTTTATACTTTATTACAAGAAGTTCATCGTTTAGGAGAAGAATATTTTGGTAATTCCAATTTTGCTGAAGGTATTGACGAAATAATAGAACCTATGCCTAATTCAGAGAGAACTCAGTTTATGGCTTGGCTGAATCAATTTCCTGAAGGTAAAAAATGGGCAATCAAGTAATTTCAAGAGCTTGCCAATAGCAGCATTACTTCTCGATTAAAGCAAAAGATTGCTCTTAGTTTATCTAAAATCAAACATTGTTAGAAAATAAGTTCTATCTAAAATTGTATTTAATATGTTTAAACAGCATTTAAAAAGCATAGTAAATCAATGTTGATTTTGATTACATAGAGATAGTATTACTCGAAATTGATATTAATTAATAATATCAATAAAAAATTATCATTATCCTGGCCAATAAAACCCTGAAGCTAACACTATTTTTTAAACTTTATCAATCTATTTTTATATTCTGAAAATACTATTGATAAATCTGAAAAAAGAACTAAAAGTGTTTAGCGATGGGCATAAAATGTTTATTAAAAGTAACGCTTGATGAGAATATTCCTATGAGCAGCACTTCAGAAAAATCATCTACCCTTATTAAGTCCTTATTTTCAGCCCAGACTATTGTAATTACAGGTCTTGTCTGGGGTGTAGTAGCCCTATTATTTTTCCTACTATTTAGTGTACCTCTGCCAGGGGAAGAATTACCAGAGTGGTACTCTGTTGGCACTTATATATTTGAACTAGGAGCTTACCTATTAGCCTCTATAGTTTGCTTAAGAAACTGGCAAAGTCCTCAAATGGTTAGTGGTCGTAATGTTTGGATGGGTATTGGTTTAGGATTGTTATTTTACTTTATTGGTGGTGTTGTGTTTGGTTGCTGGGAACTACTCTGGGAACTAGATCCTGATGTGTCAATGGCAGATATTTTCTATGTTGTTTCCTACATATTCTTAGGTTGGGGCATGACTTTAGCTGTAACTTCCAAGCGACTAAATCTAGAATTTTGGCAGTGGGGAGTTTTGGCCGGAGTAGCAGTGGCAGGAATTGCTTTGGCTATTTGGGTGGCTGACCCTTCAATTTTTGGCCTATTGTCGAGCCCAGATACTACAGCTTTGGCAGAAGTAGATATAGAAGAAATAGAAGAGGTCTCGGCTAATTTGGCTCCATCTTGGGTTATTGCTATAGACGAGAAGTTAGAACCTTTTGCCTATTATGTGAATTTATTTTATATTATTGCTGATGTATTTTTACTAATTATTGCTACAGCTTTACTTCTTGCTTTTTGGGGTGGGCGTTTTTCTCAATCCTGGCGCATGATTGCTGCTGCTACATTTTCACTATACATTGCTGATATGTATTTTAAGTGGGCAGATTCTTATGTTGAAGGAGATTATGAAAGTGGAGGTTTGTTAGAAGTATTCTTTGTGTTTACTGCGATTCTGTTTGGAATAGGTGCAGTTCTAGAATACGATATCTCAACACGTTCTCGTCAGAGTAGACGTAGTAGACGAAGTAGTTCTTCTTAATATCCTCTCTAGTCTAAAAGTATGGATACTTATACAGAGACTTATATTTTTGATGGATTGTAACTAATGGATTAATCTAAAGGTTTCCTACCCATCTATTTAGGGCTTGTTGATTAAATATCAAAGAATTTACACATAAAGGCTTTAGCCTCTGCCCATGGGAAAAAAGTGCCAGCTTGTTTCAAGCAAAAAGCTGAAAAATTGAGGATTTTGGGCAGACAAAGGTAAAAAAATCGAGGAACAAATATATCCAACCAAATCCTCTGCAATTCTAATTTATTCTAACTCCTGGCTCCTGACTTATGACTACTACCCTCGTCCATAAGACTTATTCAACAAACTCTAAATATGGCTTCCATATAGCTTTTTAGCTGTCGCCGAGATTAAACGGTCCTCAGCGTGAAACTTGACATGAAAAGCTTTTCGCTTGGGGACATAAAGATAAACCAACTTTTTTGTCAGAGATCTGCCCCATAGCAATTAGAGAGGATTGTAGGATATTTTCTGGTACAGAATCAAAGCAAAAGTCACTCTGAAAGAGCAAGGCTAATTCTTTGTCGTTAGAGAATATTTACCAGAAAAATGGGTTTAAAGCCTCCCCCTAAAAGGGGGACTTTTGATTTTGAATGTATTTTTTAAGAGTTTCAAGTGGTGCGCCTCCAACTGAAGCCACAAAATATGAAGGACTCCAAAGGGAAGTTTTGTGGGGTTTTTTATATCCTGCTGCCCCATATAATCTACTGGAAACACCTTTAAGATGATTGACTATTTGAGATATGGACAATTTGGGTGGGTATTCAATAGCTGTATGGACATGATCGGCTTCCCCATTAAACTCTAGTATCTTGAAGTTCATCTTCTCAGCTACAGTCTCAAAAGAATTTTTGATTAATTCTAATCCTTCTGCTGTAAATACCCTTTTCCTATATTTAGTCACACATACCAAATGTGCTTTTAAGTCTGAGACGCTATGTCTTTCTTTCCTTAACATATTGCATACCAAATCCAACTCTGCTATAGTTATAACATACAGACCAAAAGTAAATTCAAGATGAAAGCTAGATACAAGTATAGAATATACCCAACTAAGTATCAGCAGACCAAATTAGCACAATTATTTGGTTGTGTTCGCGTAGTCTGGAATGATAGCCTAGCTTGCTGTCAAGAAAAGTACGCTCAAAGAGAGAAAAAACCGACTAATTCTGAGCTACAAAAACAGTTCATTACTCAAGCTAAAAAAACTGAAGATAGAGAATGGTTATCAGAGGTTTCTGCTATACCATTACAGCAATCTTTAAATGATTTAAACCAGGCTTATCAAAACTTTTTTAAATCAACTAAAGGCCACAGAAAAGGTAAACCTATAAGACCTCCTAAATTTAAGAGTAGAAAGTCAAAGCAAACAGCTAGGTTTACAAAAGGTGGATTTAAAGTTGCTCAACATAAGCTGTATTTAGCCAAAATAGGAAAACTGAAAATTGTTTGGTCAAGAAAACTAGCAAATGTTCCATCATCAGTAACAGTAATCAAAGATTCAGCCAACAGATATTTTCTGAGTTTTGTAGTAGAAATTTTACCAGAAGTATTGCCTAAAAAAGATAATTCAGTAGGTATAGATTTAGGAATTAAAACTTTTGCTACTTTGAGTAATGGTCAAAAAATTGATGCGCCAAAACCACTAAAGAAACGAATAAAGAAGTATCGAAAACTAAGTAAGTCATTATCTAAGAAAACTAGAAATACAAATCGTTATGAAAAAGCTAGACTGAGAATAGCTAAATTTCATGCCAAACTCAAAGATACAAGAACAGATTTTCTGCATAAATTATCTACTAAAATTATTAACGAAAACCAAGTCATAGTTTTAGAAGATTTGAATGTATCTGGAATGGTTAAAAACCGTAAATTATCTAGGGCTATTTCTGATTTAGGTTGGAGAAAATTCCGAATACTTTTAGAAGGAAAAGCTGAAAAATACAGTCGTGATTTCAGAGTTATTGATAGATGGCAACCAACATCTCAAGTATGTTCATGTTGTGGTTTCCGTGGTGGCAAATTAGATTTGTCAATTCGTGAGTGGCATTGTTTAAACTGTGAAACCACACACGATAGAGACCATAACGCAGCGATAAATATATTAGTCGCCGGGGGGCACTCGGAGACAAAAAACGGACATGGAGGCAAGCATAAGACTACTGCCAAAGTAGCAGCAGCCTGTGATGTGTCAACCCGGCGAGGGGCTAAGGCTCGGTAGGAATCCCCGCGCCTTTAGGCCGGGGAGGATGTCAAAATCTTATACTTTCCATGAAATAACTTTGGAAATATATTTTAAGATAAATTTTTATCTGGTGAGAATAAATTTATCTTGCCTCCAAAAGAGGAGGCTTCAGATCAAATTTTTCATCAAATCTAAAGTATCTTCTCTAAACCATAGATGAGTTTAGTTAAAGATTGGACTTTGCGAATAGCTAACAAGACTCCAGGCATATAGCAAGATCTATCTGTTGTATCGTGTCGTAAAGTGTAAATTTGACCAGACCCACCAAATATTACTTCTTGATGAGCTATTAACCCTGGTAAACGTACACTATGAATACGAATTCCTTCATCTGCTAAACAACCTCTCGCCCCTTCAATTTTCTCTGTTTCTTCTACATTGGGTATATTGTAGGTTTTGCCTAATTCTGATAACATTTCTGCAGTTTTAATTGCAGTACCACTAGGAGCATCAGCTTTTTGATTGTGGTGCAATTCAATAATCTCTACATGATCGAAATGTTGGGAAGCAGCGATCGCTGCTTGTTGGAGCAAAACCATACCAATAGAGAAATTAGGAATTATTAATGCACCAATACTGGCTTTTTCAGCAAATTCGGCCAAATCCTGAATTTGCTCTTGACTAAGACCTGTGGTTCCTACCACAGGTCTTACACCATAGGCAATAGCAGAACGAACATTTTCATAAACACTATCTGGGTGAGTAAAATCAACCATTACTGCTGGTTGTTTCTCTTGGGCTGCCATGACTAACATTCCCTGTAAATCATTAAGAATAGGCACTTCTAGGGGACCACAACCAGCTATATCGCCAATATCTTGACCAATATACTGTGGTTGTAGCTCTATTGCACCCAAAAGATTCATGTCACTAGCATTTGCTACAGCTTTTATTACTTCACGACCCATTTTACCTGCTGCACCACTGACAATTACTGGAGTAGAATTTTGGCTTGTCATTTGAGTTATCAGTTATCAGTTATCAGTACCTCTGGCTGAAGCTGGAGGCTACGAAAATCATAAATTTTCTTTTTTATCCCCTTGAAATGGGAGGGTATTGACCTTATTTATTGGTCATTTAAGAAACCTTGGTAGTTTAGAAACCTGGAGCAAAAGTCAACAGGATAAAAAACAACGGGTAAATTTAACCCCCCAATTCCTTTACCAGGCGATGTATTTCTCCGATGGATGCCCATTTCTAGGATAAATGTTGCAGAGCTTTTAATATAAGCAATGTGCCCCAAGTTAGGAACTTTAACTGTTGCCAAAGACTTAGGAGGTCTAAGTCTTCAACTGGTCAGATTTTGGCCTGATTTTCTTTGAACGTTTCATTTAGGCGACAAGCAAAAGCAAGCGAAAGCTGAAAGAGAGTCCTATACTTTGGACTTTAGTCCTGGGGTTCTTAACAATTTCTATCAAAACTCAAGGAGAATATTGGCATTTTAGATCATTTTTTGATTTCCTACTCAAATCAGATTAAGTAAGACCAACAAATCTAAATAGATCAAGTAAGGCAAGAGAAGTATAATTGTCCGTCAATGTGCCACAATAAAAATTAGTAATTAGAATTTAGAGTCTACCGTGAGTCCAACCGTTCAAGCCAATAATACGGTAAATACATCTGTTAAACCAGCCGTTCAAAAAGGTCGGGCTGTTTTTCCTTTCACTTCGATTGTCGGCCAGGAAGAAATGAAACTGGCCTTACTATTAAATGTAATTGACCCCAAAATAGGGGGTGTAATGATCATGGGCGATCGGGGAACAGGTAAATCGACTACTATCCGCGCCTTAACCGATCTGCTCCCAGAAATTGAAATTGTTGTTGATGATCCTTTTAACAGCCATCCTGATGACCCAGATTTGATGAGTGATTCTGTGCGAGATAGATTGGCACAGCAGCAGCAAATTCCTATTGTCAAAAGAAAAGTCCAGATGGTGGACTTGCCACTGGGGGCTACAGAGGATCGGGTATGTGGCACTATTGATATTGAAAAAGCTTTATCTGAAGGGGTCAAAGCCTTTGAACCAGGACTACTAGCAAAGGCAAACCGTGGCCTTTTATATGTAGATGAGGTGAATCTTTTAGATGACCACTTAGTTGATGTCTTGCTCGACTCAGCAGCAAGTGGCTGGAATACTGTAGAAAGAGAAGGTATTTCTATACGCCATCCTGCTCGTTTTGTCCTTGTAGGTTCGGGAAACCCAGAGGAAGGGGAATTACGACCTCAGTTACTGGACAGATTTGGTATGCACGCCGAAATTAGAACTGTAAAAGATCCTTTATTACGAGTTGAAATTGTTGAACAACGTTCAGCTTTTGACCAAAATCCTCAAGAATTTTTAGAAAAGTACAAATTACAACAAGAAGAATTACAAAATAAACTTGTAGATGCTCAACAAAATCTAAAATTAGTGGAAGTTGACCATGATTTACGAGTGAAAATTTCTCAAGTTTGTTCTGAGTTAGATGTAGATGGTTTACGGGGAGATATTGTCACTAATCGTGCAGCAAAAGCTTTAGCTGCTTTTGAAGGTAATAAGGAAGTGACTGTTGAAGATATTGGTCGCGTTATTACAATGTGTTTACGACATCGACTACGAAAAGATCCTTTGGAAAGTATTGACTCAGGTGATAAGGTGAAAAAAGTATTTAATCGGGTATTTGGATTGGCAGAAGTAGAAGAATAATTCAAGAATTAATCTTCGTTAATTGTAGTTTGATTTTTCAAGGAGAAGTAGATTAATAAAAGCAGGTTTTTCATAAAAAATTGACTATGTAATAATTATGAAAAACTTGTATCAATCCTTCTCCTCATTTGATTAAAATATCAGTAATTTTTCAAATAATTAAAAATATTAAATCTTCTAATACAGCAATTAGCAGTCAGCCTTCAGCTTTTTTCTTTATCTAGAGTTAACTTAAGTCCCTAGGCAAAATTAATTAGGGGTTGCGCTCAAAAGTCTGATGGTGAAGGGAGGGAGTAGGGAGTAGGGAGTAGTGAAAACTCAACACAGACAGGGAGTTATACAGGAGTTACTCAGAAAAATTATCCTTTGCTCCAACCTCCCTAACTCTTACCCAAATACTAACTTTTTGAGCTTACCCTGGCTGAAAATCTCCTACTTTTTCCGGACTTGAAAATGATCAAACCTTTATCTGTAAATGCTTTGAGATTTATTCAGCCAACCCTAATTACCTAATTTTCTTCCCTGTGATTTTTACAAAATAGACTGTTCAGCACCTAGAGGATGTTTCATTAATTGATAATTGATAATGGATAATTGATAATTACGTCTGGTTAAAACCGTTCTTGATTGAAGATAAGGAAATATCCTAGCACTTTTCTCTTGGTCGATTAGATATGGCGCAATTCGGAGCGGCTCTGTAAGAGCGGGAAACCTCGCCATCCCATCCTAACGGACTGCTCCGCAAACGACCGCTTTTTCCCCTTAAAAGGGGAGGCTTTAAACCAGAATTATTTAATTATTAATAATTAATAATTAATAATTGGGTAATTAATTTTCCATAACTACTTAAGATTCAGGGTTACTTCAATGTAATTCATCAATATCAAAAACTCTACATACTTAAGTTAAAATATTATTCTAGGAAGGTAAATTTAGTCTCAGTTACAAAAAGTGTAATTTTATGTTTATAACGAGGTAAGCAAAATTAATTGTATATTTGATAATTTATCAAAATCAGAATAAATAAACAGCAGATTAATCAACCAAACGCTAAAGAAATAACAAAAATTTTGTGTAAGCATTTCCTGCGGAATGCTGCCCAAACAGCTTTTAGCAATCAACTATTAGCAACAAAACCATGAATAATTAGTGCGAGGATTAAGGGAGGGTAGTTTGGCAGTAACGTTTTATTCTCTCTCAATTTCTCAATTACTTTTACTTCCTCCTCTAATCAATAACTTATACCATGTCTGGTTGAATATTTATAATTAAGATACTAAGGAAGTAGGGGAGTAGGTGAGAAATTAAAATATATCGTCTCCAAACCAAATATTTTATGTATAGCTAATCATCCGGACATGATATTATATTGTCATCGGATAAAGTTCAAAAACCATACCAAGAAACACTAAGAATAATACTTTCACTGTTAAAGCGAGAAAAACAGTATTGGCTTAATTTAGAATATATCTAAAAGATCCCCTGCAAAGACTTAGATAAAATTAATCAATTGTGGATTAACTATAGTAACGGCAAATTTGGATTGAGGATTCAAAAACAAATTTGGATAGAATTAGAAGGTAAACCAGTAATTCATAACTTAGCGATAGCTAACATTTTTATCAAGCAAGTGGGGTGGGGCAATAAATATAAAAGATATAAAAATATTACATATAAAATTTCAGCTCTTCAAAAACATCTTCCTTTTAGAGTTACTTCTAATGTTTAGAGTTTTGGCGTTTCTTATCTGACAGAAAAACTCGCAAAATGTAACATTTAATAAGATATTTATAATTTTATCCTGTTCCGTGTTCCCTACAATCAGATTTACTATAAGCATAAAAAGTCTAAAAATGGAAAAATTAATTCTCGGATTAGACCCGGGTTTAGCAGTATTAGGGTTTGGAGTTATTAAGTGTATTTATAATTCAAAAACAGAGAAAATAGATTCTACTTCTATGGTAGATTTTGGGGTAATTAAAACTACAAAAAAACAAGAAATGGGGAAACGCCTCATCACAATATATGAAGATTTACACACTATACTAAATAACTTTAAACCCGACTTAGCAGCTACAGAAAAGTTGTTTTTTTATCGCATGGGTAATACAATTTTAGTTGCTCAAGCTAGAGGAATTTTAATATTAGTATTAGCACAACATGGAATTCCGCTAATTGAGTTTACACCCGCACAAATTAAGCAAGCAATAACAGGTTATGGGAACGCAGATAAATCTGATGTCCAACAAGCAGTGGCTAGAGAATTAAATTTGGATGAAATTCCTAAACCGGATGACGCTGCTGATGCTTTAGCGGTTGCTCTAGCAGCAAGTTGGTTAAATTAGGCATTAAGGTGCTTATGGATTTTTCAGTCATTAAAATCTACATATACTGTAGCGCTATAGTTTTTGCCTCCCATATATATTGTTGATAGGGAATTTTTATTTTTAAACTTAGATAAACAAAAATATTACATTTTAGGTAATTGAGACATTAATAAATATTAACTAAGATTTATACCATTAAATTATACTCGTCCGTCTACTTCAGGCTTGCTGATTAACTTTAAAAATCTTTACAGATAACAGATAAAGTCTAAAGACTTTTTTTGCCAAAGAAGTGCAAATTTTTCACTCCTAAATACTTATATTTTGACCAGGTAAGGGCGGAATAATCTGAGATTATTCCCGCTACCTCTTCTGTAATTGCTATTATTCCTGACTCCTGGTTCCTGAATATTACCCTTACCACTCATACTTTTTCAGCAAATTCTACTTAATGTCTTCTCCTCACCCACAGGAGAAAAATACTCGATTGTGCATCAGTAAAGTGTGGGATAAATAAGTCAGGCTGGTCAATAATCATCTAAAAGCACTAAATAATGTGAGTTTTGAGGATTTTTGTCGGGAAAAAAGTGCAAATTTTTCAGCTTTTAAGACCAAAAAGTTAGGACGAAAGGCAGACTTGCACAATAAAGATACAGGTACAATTATTCTTCCTACTTCCCACCCTTCCCACACTTCCTTAACGCACTACCAAATAGTCCCACTACATACCAAACTTTAGCTTCTTTGGCCAGAAAAAATAGATAATTGTTATCCTCAATACATCATTAATGGCTGTTTTGTATTAACAAAAGACAATATAGCCAAGTCAAAAGTCTCAAAGAGATTAAGATTAACTTCACACTTTATTTAATTGTGAGTTAAAGTAAATAATTGTAAAGAAATATTAGATTTCTTTGCTTTCTTTGTTAATAAAATCATTTAAAGTCCACTTTTTGGATTTAAACTAAACATACAATGTTAAAAATTTTTTCAAAAAAACTTTTTGTATCGATTACAGCAATCTTCTTAGCATTATCCACTTTTGCTCTAACTCCAAAAATTGCTCAAGCCTACGATAATCCAGATTTACTTCCTAAAGAGCAAACACCAATTATTGACCTAGCCAAAGCTTTAACAGATATTCAAGAAAACTTACTAGCCAAAGACTTAGAGCAATTTGAAACAGAAACTGGCTGGAAACTTAGAGTTTTAACTCAATTTGATCGTACTCCTGGTAGAGCAGTTAAAGATTTTTGGCAACTTGACAATAAAAGTGTATTGTTAGTGGCTGACGCTCGTGGTGGTAATATCCTTAACTTTAATGTAGGTCGCGCTCTTTATCAGTTCCTTCCCCGAACATTCTGGGTAGAGTTGCAAACTCGCTACGGTAATCAATTTTTTGTGCGAGACCAAGGTGAAGACCAATCAATTATTCAATCATTAGAATCAATCAAAACTTGTTTACGTCAAGGTGGTTGTAACGTTGTACCAGGTTTACCACGGGAGCAGTGGATTTTAACTTTAGTTACATCAGTTATTGGTGGGGTAATTTGTGGCTTTGCTGCTCAACCTCGTAAGCCAGATCAAGCCTTTTCTTGGCAGTGGGCGTTAATATTTTCTCCATTATGGGGAATTTTATTTATTGCTTTTGGAATCGGTCCGGTAGTATCAAGAACTTCAGATTGGTTACCATTGACTCGTAATATTGCAGGTTTTCTTATTGGTGCTTTGGTTGCTTATCTGACTCCATTGCTCAATCAATCTTCTCCTTCCGAAACGTAATACTAAAAGGAAGAAGTAAGAAGAAAGAAGGAAGAAGGGGAAATGTTTCAGTTATTTAGGAGAGAAAGAATAAATTTTGAAAAAAAGGGGATTTAAGATAGAGATAGAGATAGAGATAGAGATAGAGATAGCTATCTTAAATCTGTTGGATAACCTATTTTTAAGAATATCTGGTTGAGAGGTAGCTTTTTGTAGCATTATTTTGTCAAAGTGCTATAACAAATTCTTTCCTAACTATATCTAAACTGAATAAAAATTAAGAACTAGGAATGTTTGATTGATTCAATTATTCCTAGTTTTTTTGGCAATAGAGAGGAAAATTTTAACTGCTAAAATAGAGAGAGGCGATCGCTACTTTTAAGTTGATGAAAACACTAACGTATTTACCAATCATAAAGGGTGTTTCGGCTTTGTTTGGGCTTGAAATTTGCTAAAGTATCGCTAGAAAGCATGAACTATGATTGAAAGTAGATACTAAGATATTGATTTGATACAATTATTGTTTAGTGCGGTTACAACATTTCTCTACGAAAGACGTTATTAATTTATTAATTTATTTTGTCAGTACAATCGAAATTTTGATGATTTGTCAGAAACTTCCCCTAGAACCTTTTCTTTGGAGTTGATCTGAGAGTTTTGAACCAAAGCATGAAAGCTATGCAGAATATCTTACATCACTGCTGCCAATTTTTAATAAAATAGAACTTCTGGAACACAAACAATATGTAGAACAAAAAATTAAAGATTTTGAGAAGTGGATTGAAGATGAAAAGAAGGAGGATTTTATGAGAGATTACATTTAAGTTCCCATAAAGTTACTAAGATTGAAATTGGGCAAAAATCCTAATTTCTTAATTAACTATTTTTTTGTCAAAATAGTCGAGATTTATTACCCAAATTCAACCTCAATATTTAAGATTAAGTCGAACCTTTTTCTTCAGATAAAGAAGCTTTACAACCAACTGGATAGGGTGAATGATAAGTAGTAGAACGTTTACCAAAAATAGTATAACGATTATCTCTAATTTGCTCATAAAAGCGATCGCCCATCCATTTCGCCCCAGGTAAAGCACGATATGCTGCTACAAAAACATCTCCCCCAGGTAATAATCGCCCTATTTCTTCTGCTGCATCACTACCTTGCCACCGAAATTCTGGTGCATTAGTATTAATTAAAATCATTCCCATTTCACAATCTTCGGCAGTAATACCAAATTGATTTAATGCTTCTAAATCTTGCATAGGAATGTACTCAAATAGTTGACCCTGGTCTATATTCTCTAATACCTGCACCAAGGTTACACATAGATTGCAGTTCCCGTCGTAAATTACAATATAACTCAAACGTCTTAGTTTTATTTTCAATATTATTATAATTATAACATCAAGTCAAACTTATAGAGGCACCTTCCAGCAAAACTTTTCTTATGATAAAAATCTTAGTACAGATTGAGTTACCAAAAATAAAGCTCTAAAACTGTTCCATAGAAATGTACTCAAATAGTTGAGTAGAAAATAAGGTTAATAGTCTCCCTATTCCAGAAAGTAGTGTTAATTGTTAATGGAGTTCCTCCGCAGGAGGCTAACTGAAATGAACTAAAGTTCTAGAAGTGCTTTCCTACCTAACCTTTCTTCTAATAAAAATCTCAGCAGAGACTGAGTTACCAAAACTAAACCTAATCTAGCTTTTGCTAATTTCGGTGTTATTACTTTTACCTCGCCCCATATACGACACTCACGGTAAAAAGTTTGAAAAGTGGTACACAAAGAATTAGCTACTTTGACCCAATTTATAGATTTTTTAGTGGTGGAAACACAATATATATAATCTAGGGTAGAGGCAATTTGAGCAATTAATTCATATTCAGCATGATGTAAAAATTGTAATTCCCCATTAGATTTTTGCCAGGGTATGGAGTCGGGAGTGTGAATAAACCAAAATTGACTATAGTTTTCTGGAGTTGTCGCAGCAAGAGTAATCAAACCATCCCGTTCACCCATACGCAAGAGGGAACAACAACGAGCATGAGTATATTGAATAGGAAACAAATTTATAGTTTCACGAGATTGATGCTCAACATCTAGCTGAAACTTTTGCTTATCACCCTTGAGGGGAACAGAAATTAAATGACTTAACCAGTTAGCTATGCTCAAATGACTTAATTTCAAGTAAATTATACCAGATGAAATTACTTCAACCTGGAAATTTACTACATCTTTCTTTCCTTCAGTATTAACTATTTCTCTACAATACTTAGCTAACTCAGTGGCAATATGCATTGCTGGTTGCTGCAAAACTGGGGCTAACTTTAGAGCGATCGCCGACTTGTATACAACTCCTCCACAATCTCTAATTTGGTTCATTGGAACTACCTCCATCTTTCCCCAAACTTCTAATTTTTTTTCATAACTACAATACCATTCCAATTTTTCCCGGTATAAACTTACAGCTTTTCGCAAAAAATGTATCAAAATACACTGAAATGATAATTTCATCAAAATTATCACCACCTCAAATAAAATTTATCCTACAACATTCGTAAAAAGATGTATTTTTTGCTACACTCATATAAAAGATAAGACTGATATAAGCAGACAAATTAATATCTGCTGCTATCCCTTTGCTCAAATTGATTTGAACTTAAGTCCAACTTTTAGGAAAAGAGAGTAACAATGCAACTATCATCACATCCAGAACTACCAGAAATGTCAATAAATATACAATCTACTAACAATTCTGCCCCTGGTAATAGGCCATTTTTGACTTGGCAACTGATAATAGATTGGGCAGAAGAACACTACCGTAGTAGAGCTTTTACTAAAGATGAACGTATTCCTGCCCGCCCAGGTTTGTTGTATCTAATACAAAAAGGAGCAATTCGCCTAGTAGGTAATGCCCATATTAGTGCCAGTCGTAATAAGAGTAGCAAGTCAAAAACAAGTCCAATTTCAGACGAAGCTTTTCTCGGATTTGTCGGTGCTGGTCAACCGTTTGAACTAATAGCTCAGTCACCATTTACACTACAAGCTTATGCCCATGCCGATCAAACAACTGTACTTTGGATGTATTGGCATGACCTTGATAACTGGCCTCACTTCCGTAGAGAAGTTCTAGATGCTTTTCGCTATCAACATCAAAGGAAGCTTTTGTGGCTGAGTACCCTAGGTCAACGTCGTACTATTGATCGGTTATTTGGATTTATCACACTATTAATTGAAGAATATGGAGAACCCTGGATCAGTGAAGATCGGGCAGAAGTAACAGGCGGTTATTATTTACCTTGGCCTTTGACTCATGCTCAAATTGGTAGTGCTATTGGTTCCACCCGTGTAACTGTGACTCGTCTTATGGGTAAATTACGCCAGCAAGGCTTAATCAATATCCTGAACGATAATCTGATTTGCTTGCCAACAGAGTCTGAATAGTCACAATAGTTGGTAGTCATACCATTTCACGGAATTTAAAAGTCAAAAGTCATGCATTATGATTTTATAGACTCATAACTTTTAGACTAAAGTAGTTTCAGGAAATTATTTCACATCTAAAGTTAGAAACTATTTATGACATATTTAAAGTGAATTGGTATTAGTTCTAGACTATGTTCAACATTAGCTATTAATTCATAATATATCTTACTATAAATCGCTCTTCTCCATAAGAATTTTAAGATGTTTGAATATATTTAGACTGAAGTTATATCTCGTTAAATCAGAGATTATAACTAGAGCTTCAAAATCAAGATAGTTGAACCTAAAAAGTGTTATGAAGTTTCTTTGACTGTTTCAATTTTTGTTATGAATTAACTCCTAGATTTAGATCAAAATAAATTTTGATAGCTTAAGTTTTTATTGCTAATTTTTTTATTTAAAATCTGTTTTCTGTACGTCGCTCCCCATCTATAAGGACAATTAAGTCATATACTCTGACCAATTTATGGTGAGTTTTATCATAAAAATCTTTTTTTGGTATCGGAAATTTTTGATATAATTTGTGTAATCAATTGTTCAATCAAACAATGAAATTTACTAAAATCAAATTTATTTTTGTAAATATACTTAAGACCAATTAGATAAATTTTTGCTACAAATAGCTAGGCTCTTTTTTAGAATTCAGGACTCAGAATAAATAGATTTGATATTTTCTTTGATATATTCACTTATTTTTTTCGTCAAATATACATTTCCTATAAACTCTTTTAACAATCTTTAGTATTCGTAATTTTTTTCAAAATGGTATAAAACAAAGCCTATATCAAGCTATAAAATAAATTTAGATAACGGTACTTTGATATTTTTAGCAGCAAAAATCCCTTTAAAGCTAATCAGGTTCATTAATTGATAATGGATAATGGATAATTGATAATTACCTCTGGTTAAAACCGAGAGGATTGAATATAAGGAAATATTATTTCTCTTCTCTTGGTCGATTGGATATGCCGAGGAGACCTCGGCATCCCTCGACCGCTTTTTCCTCTTGAAAGAGGAGGCTTTGAACCTGAATTATTTAATTAATAATTAATAATTATTCGGTAAGGGAAATACATCAACAGACTAGTGCAGGATGACGGAAATAAGTGACCAGTAACAAAATACTCAAAGCCTTACCAATCAAAACTTCTGAATTCTGAATTCTGAATTCTGACTTCCGCGTAGCGGTACTAGAAATGGCTCAAACCTAGATATATCGTGGAAGAGGTTAATTAAATGTAAAACTTTTACTGTATAAGGGTTTGATTCTATTTTGAACATATTTTTTGCTAAAGTACCGATAACTGCAGTTTATTCAAAAGAAGAAGATTGACTAAAAGGAAAAATTTTCTTGATTTTTCCTGAAAAAGAGAGGCTTGAAAACTTAATTATTAATTGTTTAATCAGTAAAATTTGAGGGATTAGTAGAAGTTATAAAAAGGTGTTATATATAGCTTGAGAATTGTTTAACTTACCCCTAGATAGGAACAATATTACTGACTGATGAATATATTAGGAGAGCGAGGGAGTAAGCAGAATAGAAATATTTGCTGTCGAAGGAAGAAAATAGGTTTTTTCATCACCTACTGATTCAGATATAATAGGTACTTAAACAAAATTCTTTACCTATTCTAATTCTCTGGGACTTTTAGAAAACAAAGAATTCAGCTTCCATAGATGTGTAATTAATTTTGTGTACCTGCTTCTAAAGCATAGCACTTTGATAAATTTTTGCTACAAATAGTTAGAAGTCAGAATTAATAATTCATAATTTAGGAATCAGGAGGTATTAGCTATAAGCATTTTTTGTAGCAGTTTATTATCTATATTTTTGTCTATTAGCAGCTACTCCCACATTTCTTGGAGACAAACTATGAGCTGCTATCTTTAGTCAAAGATAAATTGAAATAAAGTATTTTAATCACTTAGGCTAGCTTGGTAAAATTATTTGATTAACTAGCTATTAGCTTTTCCGTTCGGGAATGCTCCGCAAACAGCATTTAGCTGGAGCAGTAAAAATTCAAGGGTCACGGTCCCCCACTATATTTTAAAAAATTAGTGGTGCGCTTTTTTGGTGGTTTAAATACCCCATTATACACCTTGGGAAGTTGATTGCTGAAGTGTTTATAGCTGAATGCTACTTCAAAAGAGTCTTACTCGAATACATAAAAAAATCAATATTTATTAATTTTTTTTAGGAAAATTTTTGTCAAAAAAATTATTATATCCAATGAATAAAGAAATTATTAAGGTCCTTTTAATAGAAGATAATGAAGATGATTATATTCTAATCAATGATTTATTGTCAGATCTGGGAAAACCAAAAATATTTGTAGATTGGGAAAATACTTATGGAGCAGGATTAATAGCAATAGAAAAAAGTCAGCATGATGTTTATTTAGTTGACTATTGGTTAGGGGAAAAAAATGGGTTAGAACTACTACAAAAAGCAATCCATCGAGGTTGCCAAACACCAATTATATTACTGACAGATCAAGATGATAGAGAATTAGATGTGAATGCTATAAGTTTAGGTGCTGCAGATTATCTACATAAGTCAGAAATTAAAGGAGATACATTAGAGAGAGTAATTCGTTATGCAATTGAAAGAAATCAAAGTTTAAAAGCTCTCAGAGAAAGCAAAGCTAAACTACAAGAAGCACAAAAAATTGCCCATTTAGGTAACTGGGAATACGAAATAGCTACACAAAAAATAACTTTGTCGGATGAAGCATTTCGGATTTTTGGTCTTGATCCTAATGAACCGGAACCAACTTATTCAGAATGGCTGAAAATGTTGGTTCCTGAAAGCCAAGAATTATTGAAACAAAATCTAGATTTAGTATTAGCACAAAAACAAGGTCGTGAATCAGAATATAAAATTATTCGACCTGACGGTACATTTAGATATATCTATACTCAGTCTACTTTAGTTGTCGATAATAACTCGGAAGTTATTGGTATATTTGGTACAATGCTAGATATTACAGAGCGCAAACAAGCTGAATTAGCTGTACAAGAAAGTATGCAAAAAGAGCATTTATTAGGGCTAATTCTAGACAGGATTAATCAATCTTTAAATTTAGAGGAAATTTTAAAAACAACAGTAGATTCTGTAAGGAATTTATTACAGTGCGATCGAGTGATTATTTACCGTTTGCTACCAGGTCCAAGTGGTATTGTCGAAAAAGAATCTGTGACAGAAGGTTATACCCCCATTTTAGGTAACATTATTACCGACCCATGTTTTCCTAATGAAGATGTTCTAGAACGCTTTAAACAAGGTTATATCAGTATCATAGAGGATGTCGAAAGCCCAGAAGTAAAAAAATGCCATAGAGATTTACTTAGACTGTTTCAAGTGAAAGCAAATATGGTATTGCCAATCTTGATTACTCAAAAAGAAGGAGAGAAACAACTATCAGAAATTGTTGTGTGGGGATTATTAGTTGCTCATCATTGTAGGGAAAAAAGGGAGTGGCGGATATCAGAAACAGATTTATTAAGGCGCTTGGCAACTCAGACAGGAATTGCTATTCAACAAGCTCAACTTTATCATCGTTTAGAACAACTAAATCAAGAATTAGAAAAAATAGCTTATATTGACAATTTGACAGGAGTTTATAATCGTCGTCACTTTGAAGAAAAACTAGAACAAGAGTGGAAAAGGTTAGCACGGGATAAAACTTCAATGTCAATCATTATGGTAGATGTAGATTATTTTAAACTCTACAACGATACTTATGGTCATCAGCAGGGAGATAAATGTTTGCAACAGGTGGCTCAAGCTATTAGTGGGATAGTGAAACGACCAGGAGATTTTGTTGCTAGATACGGGGGGGAAGAGTTTGTAGTTGTGTTGCCAAATACTTCTATAGAAGGAGCGCTTCAGGTTGCAGAAAATATTAGAATAGAAATTGAAGGTTTAAAAGTTCCCCATCAAGGTTCAGCAGTGAGTAAATGGGTAACAAGTAGTTTAGGAGTTGCAGATAACAATTGCTGCGATCAATCTAATCCGGAGATATTAATCCAAGCAGCAGATATGGCTCTCTACAATGCTAAAACTTCTGGCAGGAATTGCGTGGAGTTGTATGATTCATCCAGGGAAAATCTCGAAAAGCAAAAACAAGAAATTAATTTAGCCACACAACTGCGAGATGCTTTGGGAGAAAATCGTTTTTGTTTGTATTCACAAGCAATATTACCACTGCACGAAGGTGTGCAAACAAAGCTTTGTGAAATTCTGCTGAGATTTTGGGATGGTTCTGGGACAGTAATTGCACCAACTATTTTTCTCTCAGTAGCAGAGCGTTATCATTTAATGCCCAGAATTGATCGTTGGGTAGTTAAAACTCTATTAGCTTATTTGTCTTTGCCTGAAATAGCTAATTTATACAAAGACCAAATTTTTACAGTTAATCTTTCTGGTGCTAGTATCAACGATCATTATTTTCGAGAATTTATCGAACATCAATTTGCTTTTTATCAAGTGCTTCCCCAACAAATTTGTTTTGAGATTACTGAGACTGTAGCTATTACTAATTTAGAAACGGCAGCCCAGTTTATTCACTCTCTCAAAAAATTGGGCTGTAGTTTTGCATTAGATGATTTTGGTGCAGGAATGTCTTCTTTTTCTTATCTGACAAATCTGCCAGTAGATTACCTGAAAATTGATGGGATGTTTATTAAGAAGATGGAAAAAGATTCTGTTTCTCAAGGGATAGTAGAAGGTATTCATCATATTGGTAAGACAATGGGTTTAATCGTGATTGCTGAATATGTAGAAACCGAGTCTATTTTCAACAAAGTCAGCGATTTAGGTATTGACTATGCTCAAGGATTTCATATCGAGAAACCAAATCCGCTAATACCAATAGTAAATTATTAGAAGTCAGAAGTTACATTATGTCCAGATAATTTAGTGATGAAAAAATTTTCTGTTCCCTAGGATCATTTATATCATGTCCGGTAGCATAGGTATTGTAAGGTAAGGAAGAAGGAAGAAGGAAGAAGGAAGAAGGAAGAAGAAAAAAAGGTTTAAAAAGTTTAAAAGCTGGAAAAAACTTAAATTTCCTGTAGATATTCACCCTAGCTTTTACGCAAACGATACCAGCGGACATGATATTATTTATTATTTATAACTATTCAATAGGACATAATATTAGAAGTTAGGGCATTGGTGAATAAAAGTATGATTTTACAGGAGTTCAGAATTTAGAATTTAGAATTTAGAATTTAGAGCATTGGTGAATATAAAGTATAATTTTACAGGAGGAGTGACTCAGGAGTTATATCATGTTCGGATAATCACTTATAATAAAGTTTTTGTTTGTAGTAGGGCTTCAGCCCAAACTGTAGATAGGGCTGAAGCCCTACTACGAACTTTAATTATATATAACTATTTAACCGAACATAATATTAGAAAGGAGCTTTTTCCGGGTCAGGAACGAGGGAAAAATAGATTTGATTTACACATTATAAATTTAGGAATTTCATATCTACGCATCACCCACACCAAAGTCAAAAGTAATCCCTGAGTTAAGGAGAGAGGATTTATAAATCTGTGGCCTATTTGTGTAGTGCTATAAATTATTTAGTGGAAGTTTAGCTGAGGAATTTATGACTATCGAGGTTGACTACATTTTCCCACCAGAGGTAGATGCTGAAAAGCAAGGCCAAATTATTGCAGTGGGGCAAACAGCAGGTACTTGGGGTGCAAATTTTGCCCATAGAGAAAAATTTTTGCATTCACATTTAGGGAAAGTTGTCAAGGGTGTAACTAATCCAGAAGGGGATAGTGTAGTCACAGTTGCTTTTCCACAAGCAAATGTGGAAGGAGATATTCCCAGTCTGTTAACTATGATTTTTGGTAAATATTCGATGGCCGGTACTGCCAAGGTATTAGCAGTGCGTCTGCCAGAAAATTATGGGTTGCGTCCGAAATTTGGCATTAAGGGGATTCGGGAAATTTTGGGAGTAAAGGATCGCCCGCCACTGATGGGAATTTTTAAACCAGCGTTAGGGTTATCGACGGAAGACTATGCATCTATTTTAAGAGAAGTCGCTAATGCTGGTTTGGATATTATTAAAGATGACGAAATCATGGGAAATCTTGAGGAAGCTCCTACCCTCAAACGTCTTGATGCTTGTCGCCAAGTGTTGGAGGAAGTTAAGGAAAAAACTGGTCGGAAAGTATTATATGCTGTTAATATTACGAGTAAATTGGGGAAATGTTCTAATCCACTGGATACTGCAAAATTATTAGTGCGCGAAGGTGCAAATGCACTTTTATTAAATGTTTTATCTTATGGTTTTTCTGTTTTGGAAAGTTTAGCTGCTGACCCAGAAATTAATGTTCCGATTTTTGCTCATCCAGCTTTTGCAGGGGCTATAAGTGCTGCTCCTAATTACGGTATGGCTTATTCTGTGGTCTTGGGAACTTTGATGGCTCATGCTGGTGTGGATGCAGTTTTGTATCCTGTTAGTTATGGTAGTCTTGATTTTGACCCTATTGAGGAAGCAAAAATTCGGGATATTCTGCGGAGTCGAGATGTTTTTCCTGTTCCTGCGGCTGGTATTAAACCGAGTGTGGTACCTCAAGTGTTGAAAGATTATGGTCAGGATGTAATTTTGATGGCTGGTACGGGAATTATGGATTATCCTGATGGTAGAGAGGCAGGGGTAAAGGCGTTTTTTCAGGCTTTAGGTTTATAGAACCCATTTGAGATCTATATAATTATGCTAGTCTTGTCTATTCGTGCATCAAGAATGAGGAAAAATTATCTGAAGGAGTGTTGAATTTTTTTTATTATTTCTCCCCACATCTTCCCTCTTTCCTCTTACCTCCTGTCTCCTGTCTCCTAACTCCTAGCTAACGCGCATATTTATGAAGATACGCTTAGGGGTTCTATAGATAATTGATAAATGATAAATGATCAAATTATTTGATAGCTCAAAACCAGTTGTTTTCTGTGACTTTGATGGTACTATTACTGCCGAGGAAACTTTTGTGGCAATGTTGAAGCATTTTGCACCAGAAGTTTCAGCTCAAGTTATGCCAGAAATTTATCAATTACGAATAAGTTTACGGGAAGGTGTGCGACAAATGTTGGAAGCTATACCTTCAGAACGTTATTCGGAAATAATTGAATTTTCCAAGACAAAACAAATACGACCGGGGTTAGTAGAATTATTAGATTTTCTTGACGCTGAAGGAGTAAGGTTTGTCGTAGTTTCTGGTGGAATTAGAATTATGGTGGAAACGGTATTGGGAGAATTGGTAAATAGGGTAGAAGCTATTTACGCTGTGGATGTCAGTAATGGAGGTAATTTTTTGCAGGTACATTCTGACTTTGAAGGAGACACAGAGTTAATGGCAAAAGTGCAGGTGATGAATTTATATGATGCTAGTGAAAAAATAGCAATAGGAGATTCAGTTACAGATTTGAATATGGGTTTAGAAGCATCTTTAGTTTTTGCACGCGATCGCCTAGCTAAGTATTTAGATGAAAGACAAAAGTCTTATATATCTTGGGATGATTTTTTTGATGTGCGTCAATATTTAGCTAACATTTGGCGCTAATTTAGGGGTTTGATCACCAAACTACCACTATAACCTACATTCTAAATGTTATGCAAATACCAGAAGCACAAGGAAATATGTAAGGAGTAGTAATTCAGGAAACTAAGGAATAGAAAAAAAGAAAAACAACTGTAATTCAGTAATTTTAGAAATGCTATAATGTAGACTGCAAAAATGAAAATATAAATTATTAAGGAAAATTCTAATGAGTACAAATCCAGAAAACTTTAGCAGTCAAATTTCCCGCAGAAAAATACTAAATTATGGCAAATTTGCTCTAGCAACAGGAGCAACAAGTTTAGCTGTTAGCTGTCAAAAAGAAAGTGTTCAGCAACCAGAAGCAACACCAAGAATATCAACCCCAATTAAGTGTCTCCAGAAATGTCTCCAGATGAAATTTTGGAAATATTAATGGCAGGAAATAAAAGATTTGTTGAAAATAAACGTACAAATCCTAATGTAAGTTTTGCCAGATTAACAGAAGTTGCTACTGGTCAAAACCCCTTTGCTAGTATTGTTTCTTGTGCAGATTCTCGTGTACCTGTTGAGATAATTTTTGATAGAGGTTTAGGAGATTTATTTGTTATTAGAGAAGCTGGAAATATTACTACTCCCGAAGAAATTGGGAGTATAGAATTTGGGACTTTGGTGTTAGGTTCAAAAGTATTAATGGTGTTAGGACATGAGAATTGTGGAGTAGTTAAAGCATCAATGGATGGAAAACCTGTTCCTGGTCAGATTGGTAGTATAATTGCTGCAATTAAACCTGGTGTAGAAGCTGCTAAAGGTCAACCTGGAAACCCTGTAGAAAATGCAGTTAAAGCTAATGTATTTCAACAAATAAAAATCCTAAATTCTTCTCCAGTAATTAGCCAGTTAGTCAAATAAAATAAACTAAAAGTTGTGGGTGGTTATTATGATTTAGACCAGGGAAAAGTTTATTTAATAAGTTAAAAAAGGGTAAATATTCAGGAAGAGGTTTTCAATAATTAACAATTAATAATTACCTCTTCTTATAAAGAAGAAGATTTACTCAAAAGAATTTTTTTTGTTTTATCCATGAATGGAGAGGCTTTATACCTTAATTTTTCGGTAACTAAACCCCTACCATAAATTATATTTCCTTAGCTAATTATCCAGAAATAATGAACAATTTCAGCAACTTTCTCAAGAAAATAGTTTATACTGCTTGTAGGCGGAAATTAGGTTAACCTCTTTACGTCTAGTCCTATAAAAGAATAAAGACGACCATGAAACCATATTTCTTTGCACTTTTAATTGTATCCACAGTAACCACAATGGCTGGTTGCACGAACCCTCAATCTACGCCAACAGTACAGGCAGTGCCATGCGAAAATCCTGTCACAGAAAACGATGTTTTAGCTGCACAGCAAAGCTGGGGCCAAGCGATTGTCGCCATTGGCAAGGCAGAAAACCCAAAAGCAGAAGCACAAAGTACTCTTGACAGGCTTTATGCTTATAATCTTGGTACAGTTTTGTTCAAACCTACACTGGCCAGCGATGATCCATTCAGAGGCACCGAGGAAGAGGCTTTGTCTTATTTTGTCGGCGGCAGCATCAGCGAAGATGAAGGTTTTGCTGTTACACCCTTTAACAATGTGCGCTTTCAGAATGAAGGAATTATTACCCAGTGCAATACAGCTATCTCAATGGGTGAGTATTTTTTCACCAAAACAGATGGTAGCGAGATCAAGGTAGAATACACTTTTGGTTATGTTCGCGATGAAAACGGCGATCTGAAAATCAATCTCCACCATTCATCTCTGCCGTATCAAGCTCAATAAGGGAGATCGGTAGTAGAGTCAAATATAGCGAAGCTGTCACCAGAGGCAATCTAGGAATGAACGCCTTACTATGTAAGCATCTCAGGAACTGCTATTTTCACGATATAGCTGCCGCTAGGCTCCGCCAACGCATCCAATGAAATATTGCACAATATTAGACATTTAAGTAAGTGAATTTCTGTGAATGGCTAAAAAGCAGATATGGTGATTGTTTTACTAGCTTTTGCGTACCAAGTGCGCCACACTCTTCCAACCACTGAAAACTGCAATAATATCTACAATTGTCCTCTATGACAACTTCGCTATATTTACTCCATTTAGTAATAAGTTGTAGTATTTTATCGTAGGGTTTTGGTTTCCAAATCCCTTTTTTGCTTTGGTTTAGATACCAAACACCTACAGTGTTTTTTCACAAATCATTTAAGATTGCTATAGCTTATACCATTTCTCAAAAAGAATGCTATACTTGGATGGACATGAAAACAGTAAATAGTATGGTGTGTCTTGTTAAACTAGATATTCTTGAATCAGCCGAAGAACTTAAAGAAATATTATCTCAACAGACAGAATTGAAACTCAAGCAAAAAGTACAAGCATTATACTGGCTTAAAATAGGAGCAGCAGATACGATTGAATATATATCAATATTATTAGGATGTCATCGTACAACCGTATCACGATGGTTTGCTACCTATAGAAAGTTGGGTATAGAAGGTTTATTAAACAAGAACAAAATTGTTGGTAGACCTAGAAAAATGTCATCAAGAATAGAAAATAAACTCAGAGCTGAACTAGAAGAAATAGAGGGTTTTAATAGTTATAATGAAGTACAAACATGGTTAAAAGCAGTATGTGATATTCAGTTACCATATTCAACAGTACATAGATATGTTTATTATCATTTAAAAGGTAAATTAAAAGTGCCTC
Organism: Dapis purpurea BLCC-M126; assembly: GCF_050015975.1. Lineage (NCBI taxonomy): Bacteria > Bacillati > Cyanobacteriota > Cyanophyceae > Oscillatoriales > Microcoleaceae > Dapis > Dapis purpurea. Next base: position 43,045 of record NZ_JBNHER010000292.1, read on the forward strand.
GTCCAGTAAGTAATAAACAAAATCCAACAGATGTTGAGGAATTTAAAAAAAAATGCCAGAACTACTGAAAAAAGCAACTTAAAAATTAAAAATCAGTGGAAACTCATGGCAAAAAGTGAAGTTTTGGTGTTCTGATGAAACGAGAATAGGGTGAAAAACTATTACAGGGAAAGTTATAACTCTAAAAGGAGTAAAGCCCATAGGGATTCAAAAATGGGAATATAAATATTTATGGTTATATGGGTTGGTAGAACCTAATTCAGGAGAAAGCTTCTTCTATGAATTTAGTCACTTAGACACAGTATGTTTTGAAAAATTTTTGGAGATATTTTCAGAAAATCACCCTAATGATTTACATATAATTCAAGTAGATAATGCCGGATGTCATCAATCATTAAATTTAACAATTCCTGAGAATATTGTTCTAATATTTCAACCAAGTTATTGTCCAGAAGTTAATCCCATAGAAAGGGTATGGTTAGCAATAAAACAAAAACTGAAGTGGATAGTATTTAGAGATTTACCAGACTTAAGAGAATTTGTTGACAAAATCCTACTAAATATTAACCATAATTTTGTAGCTTCATTAATAGGATGGCCATTTATTATTGAAGCTTTAAGAAAAGTAGGTATACTTGAAAATTTTCATCAGCCTGTTTCGATGGGGGAAACAAGTTTGTAAAATACTAAACATCGTTTTTGCGATCGCAACCCCTAAGTATTTTTTTTACATATATGTGATAGCAGTATCAAGTATAGCATTCTTTTTGAGAAATGGTATTATAGCTAATAGCTGAATGCTTAATGCTATATAAGTCAAAACTTACGTTCAATTCTTAAAGGTTGACCCGGAGAAAGTTTTTTAATCTCTGTTGTTAAATCATGCCAATGCTGTAATTGACTAATTTGAAAAGTGCGACTCATTACCACATAAATAGAAGTTTGGTCACAACCAATACCTGCATTAATTACATTCAACCAAGACTTAGCAAAAAGTTCATCTGTAATATACCAACTTCCATCTTCATATTTAAAATGGCGCGTGAAATAGAAAGGTGCATCTTGTTTACCAGTAATCAGAATTTTTTGTAATATTTTTCTAATTAAATTTGGGAAAAAACGCCCAAAAGTTAACATTACTAACCTCAGAATCATTAACTTAAGAGGTGACATTTGAGTTTGTTTTGCCCAACCCATATTACCAGAAATAGTCAACTCATCCTGAGATATTTTCACATCATAATCACCACTTAAATGACTAACTGCATTGAGAATTTTTTTCCCTTTTCTAATTTGCAGTGATAAATGAGTATCAGAAGCAACTAATTTTTGGTTACGAAATAATTTAAAAATGCCACCTTTGTTCAGACTTACATATAATTCTGTTCCTGGTCGTCGTTTAATCAAAATTTGAGCTTCTTTTAACCAAAGACTAGCAACATCACGAGTTACAGAAATAGATCTTTCAGTAACAAAATCTCGCCATGCCAACAAATAATTCCAAGTATGATGACCAATAATATGATCGTCAGCATAACAAGGAGCTAAACCATTTTTTAAACCTATTAAAAATTGGTCGTTAATCGACAAAGAAGCAGGTAACCATTTACCAACTAATTCAAATCCGTGAGGAAAAAAGTTATAAGTATTACGACTAGCATATTCTCCACCAAAAGAACCATCAGGATGAATAAATTGAGCAGCCAATTCGACTGCTTTAGTAATAATATATTTTAATTTTTCACTCTTGTTTAATTCATAAATTCTGGCTAAACAAGATATTGTGAGAGTATGATAACCAGGATCAAAACCGGAATATTCTGTAAACCATCCTTCCTGACTCTGCCAAGTTAATAATCTTTCAAGACGAGCTGCTTTTGCTGTATCCCATTTTGAGGTTTCTAATAATCTACTTAGTAATTCCAAACACAAAACAATTAATGCTTCATGGTTAGCCAATTTGCCACTTTCATAATGATGAACTAACCAATCTGCTCGTTTCTCAAAAAAACTAAGAATTTCGTAGTTATTTAATCCTAATATTTGATAACTTTCAATACTAGCTAATAAAGAAAAAGCTGTTGCTCCACTAGCTCGTTCAAATGGAAAATAATCATCACAAGAACCATCAGGATGGGCAGTATGGGCAGCATATAAAATTCCTGCTTCTACCCATTTATGTATCATTTTCTGAAGATAATATGGATTATTAGGAATTTCTAAACTATAAGCTAAGGCTAAAGGTAAGACAAATTCTTGAGCCATACCACTCGGAAAATCTATAATTTTATAATGCCAAAAATTGCGGTCGAAACAGCCGTAGGTGGGGCTATGTAAATTGCGGTCTAGCAATGTCAAAATTTTTGGTATTTGAGCTAATGCTTCTTGAGCAAATAAGTCTCTCATCTGAATTTTTTCGGTTTTAGTTATGTCATTTTTGCTGGAGGATGAATGAGATTCTATATCTGATAAATCAGTTTGATTGGTTATAGGTGGCTGAGGATTTTGCATATTTATATAGTTTGGTTGATTTTCTTGTTAATACTTTTGTCTAATTTATGGAAATTAGTAGTTAATTATCAATTTATTTTTTTTGCCGTATCAAAATGAAACCTTTATATGTTTGTTTAAAAGATAACTTTTTATAGCAATCGTAAATGATTTGTGAAAAAAAAACTGTAGGGGTTTGGTCTCCAAACCCAAGCTAAAATCAGATTTAGTGACCAAAAACCCTACACGAATTAGCAGCGGGAGTATGAACTTATATCATGTCCGGTTGAATAGTTATAATTAAAGCTTGTAGTAGGGCTTGAGCCCGATATAAGATAGGGATAAAGCCCTACTACAAACAAAGATTTTTTTTATCACTAATTATCCGGACATGATATTATCCCACTATTTTGTAAACCCTTACATTAAGCTAATGGAAAAATTGTGAAATATTTAAAAATCGTATTAGTCCGATAGACTCATAGTTTTTTTCACTAAATCTAGAATTTTAGTCAACAGAAAATCTAGGTTGACCTCCATAATAAATCATATTAATTATTGAATTTATCTCTATTATTTAGATATTTTATTTATTCTTTCTTCTTATTGCAATTTTGCTTACGCATTCGCAAATAGAATCTAGTAATTAAACATTATAATTTTGAAACAGAGTATCACTATTTTGTCTTTAAAGACAAAATAACTTTTGACTTTAAAATATAGACTTTTGACTTGAATGATATTTTCTCTATTTGGCCTTCCTATAAATGAAAAACTAATATCAGTTTCAAAAAATATTGCTACTTTAACTTTTTCGCTTCAGGTAGGATAGCCTAAAGTGTGGCAAATTACAGAAGTTAGATTTTTCCGTATTTCCTATTACCCATTCTCTATTCCCAATACCATTGTTAAGTACAACTATCTTTTTTTAATTTCATATAAGAGAATGGAAAAAAATAAATTATCCAATTTGTGGACTTTATTTGCTTGTTTTGGTGTCTCTAGATTCCTAATCCAATAAATTTGATGAAATTCTACAATTCAAGACAAAACCTTTACGGAAATATCCTGACACTGAATGAAGAATATATAATAATGATTAATTCTAGGTATATGTAATCTTCAATTAGTTATGATAAATTTGTGAACAGTTAACATCAACAGAAAATCTTTAAGAGTTAATTTATAATGATGATCAAAAGAAAGCCTGATTTTGTTTGCAATGAGGCGCCGATCAAATAAGTTAGTCTCCAAGAGTTAGCACCAACTTACCTAAAGCAAGATTCTTGAGCTAGAGATTGCGACGGGAGGTCTAAACTTTGAGTGGACTAAATATAATTGCTTTCTTTTCCAGCTTCGTAATAATAATAACTAGTAGAAAAAGTTTATTTGTTTACTTTATTAATTAACTCCAAAATTCTACAAACTTCGCATCTAACTTCTCTACTAACTACAAATTTTTCTTGACAAGTTTTTTATCAGGGTAAGCATGAATTTCAAATATATCAAAAATATCTATCTTAGAAACACGTAATGGAATCTAAGAAAAAAACTCTGAGGAAAAAAAACATGAATCAACAACAAATTCCTAGTTATATCGGTTTAATTCAATCCTTATTAGTTTCCCCTCCTGGTAATGAAAATAAAATCTTGCAAGCTAATCAAAATTTGCTGGATATGGGATTAGTTCAAGTAATGAAAAAAATAGCGGAAATCAAGAGAAAAATAGGTGATTTGAATGCTCAATGGTTGGAAAATTTTGCAACAATGTTAGAGACAAATTTAGAAGATACTTCCCTATCTGTGGATGAGGAAAAATATCTAATTTTCCTGATGCAAATATTACAAGTAATCTCAGATAATGACGGAAAACCTGAAGCTGCCTATTCATTATTAGAATATAATCAGGATCGGCTCAATGAAAATTTACTAAGAGTTATACAAACTTGGGCAGGAGAAAATCTGCCCAAAATGGAACAAAAATTAGCACAAAATATTGCTCTAGATATTGTTAATTTGAGTAACCTAATTCTACAATTTCCTTTGGGTAATCAAAGTAATAATCTGGAAATAGCAATAGTAGGTTATGAAATTGCTTTAAAAGTTTTACCCCCTCAACAATTTCCGAAAATCTGGGCAACTATTCAAAACAATTTAGGCAGTAGCTACCAAAAACGTACTATTGGAAACCTAGAAGAAAATATAGAACTGGCGATCGCTTGTTATTCTGCAGCTCTTGAAGTTCGGACTAATTCTGCATTCCCTCAAGCATGGGCAACCACTCAAAATAATTTGGGCAATGCTTATCAACAACGTATTGTGGGAAAAACAAAGGAAAATTTGGAGAATGCTATTAGTTGTTATCAGAAAGCTTTAAGTGTTAGAAGTTTAGAAAAGTTTCCTCAAGAGTGGGCGAGTACCCAAAATAATTTGGCTAGTGCTTACCATGAACGTATTGCCGGAGAACGAAAGGAAAATATTGAAGAGGCGATCGCTTGTTATAATTTGGCTCTCAAAGTACGGACTCAGGAAAAGTTTCCCTTAGACTGGGCGACTACTCAAAATAATTTGGGAAATGCTTATCTAGATCGGATAGTGGGAGAGAGAGCAGATAATCTCGAACAGGCGATCGCTTGTTTTGTCAAAGTACAACAGGTTTATACTGAGGAAAGTTATCCTATCTATTGGGAAATAATTTCTCATAATTTGGGTATTGTCTACGAGGAACAGAGGTTAAAAAAGGTAAGTTGAACGTTTGCTATTAATTTAGTCATTATTTTGCTTTTTGCTGTAGGGAGGTTGCATAGAACATCCCTACTTTTCTGAACAACTAATATCAGAAGCAATCTTAAGGATGCGGGTATATTGCTTCCTTCCACAAGTGTAAGTTGCTTCGGACTTGGGGTATAGTAATTAGAGTTTGCTGATTAAATATCAAAGGATTGACAGATAAAAGTTTGAGCAATTTTAGAGCTTGAAAAAGTACCAGATTTTCAGTCGCTCAAGCTTAAAAAGTGAGCATTTTGGGGTAATGTGAGGCAGAAAAATCAAGGAACTATTCTTATCACTACCTACTCTATAACTCCCATTCCTCCTGACTCCTCCACCCTACTCAAAGACTTTTTCAGCAAACCCTAATTATCTGGATTTTATATTACACAAAGACGCTATCTGTAGGGGCAATTTATGAATTATATAGAATCCGGTTATATAGTATATGTTCATAATTCTATCTAGACTTCAATATTCAATCTCCCCATCTCCCCATCTCCCCATCCCTCATCTCCCCTAAATATATAATAAGTATTCAACCGGATTTTATATTATATCATGTCCGGTAGCATTGGTATTGTATAGAGAAGGTAAGGAAGAAGG
>NZ_JBNHER010000293.1:0-10632 GCF_050015975.1 Dapis purpurea BLCC-M126
TGGATATGGCGAGGTTTCCTCGCCATCCCTCAACCGCTTTTTCCCCTATCCAAGGTCCGGCTTTAAACCAGAATTATTTAATTATTAATAATTAATAATTAATAATTGGGAAAGAGGAAAGAGGGAAGATGTGGGGAGAAATAATAAAAAAAATTCAACACTCCTTGAGATAATTTTTCCTCATTCTTGATGCACGAATAGACTTAACTTGCATAATTATATAGATCTCAAATGGGTTCTATATGTGAAATCATTTCCTGCAATTACTGAGCGCGTCAAAGTTTCAAGTCTATCAAATCTTACTTTTGACTGTCAGATGTGCATCTTACATTCTGTTGGCGAAGCAACCTCACCAATTAGCACTCGATGCTTGACTTCCGTGAAACAGTATAACTAACATTTACCTCCCATAAACCAGGTTTCTTCAACACTTCCCATCAAGCGAATTTGATATCAGGAAGGAAGAGGAGGACTAACTACAGAAGTCCAATATAAACAAAACTGTACATTTTTTGTCATATCAATAGCAAATTTTTTGATATTTGGTATAATAAATACTTTTTTGTCTGTGTTCTTAAACTTTCAAGATGTAACATCCTATCAATATTAGCCAATATTTATGAATAAAATATCAATCTTTAAAAATCAAACTCCTGGCAATTTGCCTGTACAATTTTTCTGACTTCTCCAGGTTCTAATTTCATTAATTTCTGAGTTGCTTGAATTTGAGTAGGTTGATTTTCTAACTGTTGACGCTCAATTAATTCCCATTCCTCTGCTGTTTTTGTGTAGCGCCTAGATGTAGCCCTATCCATATTTAAAGATGTGGCAACCTCATTGAGAGAATCCCATCCTGGTTGATTTCGCATTCTATGCAAATAGCGAGTCATTATATCAATATCAATTTTCATAGTCTATTTTCCTACTTAATTCTCTACAATTAAAGCTATACAAAATTCATCCATAGAAATTACATCTTAGAGCTGATAGCTAGATGCTTAAAGCTATATTTATAAGTATTCAACTGAACATTAGATCGAAGAGGAGTAAAAAAATAACTCCCCCACAAACTTAATATTTCATTTAATGAAATTGCAATATGGAAATTACAACTGATGACCGCAACTTGAACAAAAGCGATCGCTTGGTGTGACAGCAGCACCACATTGAGAACAAAAACGTTTTCCAGAAGTTGCGGATGAACTTGAACCCATTTGCATCGACATATTACCCATTCGCATCTGCATGGGGTTCATATTCATTTCCATATCACCCATTTTCATAGGTTTCATCGGTTCCATAGGTTTCATTGGTTCCATAGGTTTCATCGGTTCCATAGGTGGCATTCCTTGGGTCTGTCTAGGCTCCACTTGTTGCAGTGACAAAACCTCAGCATTACTCAAAGCAGGTGTTCCACTCATGGTACTTATTCCACCTGCTTGTAACTGAACAAAAGATTGTCCTTGTTCCGACTCTATCCGCAAAATTACCCCAGTAGCAGTTCTAAACAAAGTGGGTGGCACAGTCCATTTACCTGTTTGAAAAGCTGTACTTGCCTGTTGTTGTTGACCAGGGCCACCACTAGAAAGAGTTACCATAGTTTGTACTCCCTGATTTTCTATATAAACTTCCTGGCCATTGCCAAGTTCGCATTTATAAGCCATAATTTTTACACCTAATTTTTCCTACTGGACTGACACAGCTAAAACTGTGCATTAGAAAAATGACTTAATCTCTGATAAATTCAGACTTTTCCTAAAAATTTATTCCACCATTTAAGGCGTGTCAGTCTACTACTTATTCCTACTTACTGTATATATAATAACAATCTTATAAAATTGTTATTAAATCATGTAAATTTTATAGTTACTCATATAATAATGAAAGTTTAATTATTAGATGCTGAAGTAGTTAAGAAATTATAAAGAAAAACAGTGCGATTTGATTCTTATGATCCGGGTGAATTCTATGATGAACTTTTCATCACCAAAAATCAACCTCGCCCAGAAGCTAAATTATTGATAGAAAGAATTAATTCTCTCTCTACAGGGGAATTATTGATGCGACAAAAAGCTGCACAGGTCGCAATGATGAAGCTTGGGGCAACTTTTAATGTCTATGGTGATAGTCAAGGTACGGAACGTATTTTTCCTTTTGATGTTGTACCGCGCATAATTTCTGTTTCGGAGTGGAATTTTTTAGAAACAGGTTTGAAGCAAAGAATTCATGCTCTCAATTTATTTATTGCAGATATATACGGGGAACAAAAAATTATCAAGGATGGAATTATTCCTCTAGAGTTAATTAATTCTGCTTCTGGATTTCTCAAACCTTGTATAGGATTAAAACCACCGGGAGGAATTTGGTGTCATATTACGGGGACAGATTTAGTTAGGGATAAAGACGGTAAATGGTTTGTTTTAGAAGATAATTTGCGTTGCCCTTCTGGAGTGTCTTATGTGTTAGAAAATCGTAGGGTAATGAAAACTACGTTTCCGCAAATTTTTGCTGCTTTAGGAATTAGACCTGTTGATAATTATCCTAGTTATTTATTAGAAACTCTTCTGAATTTAGCACCTTCTTATTTGTCACATCCATCTGTGGTAGTTTTGACTCCTGGTATTTATAATTCTGCCTATTTTGAACATTCATTTTTAGCTCAACAAATGGGAGTAGAATTGGTTGAAGGTAGAGATTTAGTAGTTGCTGATGGATATGTGCAAATGAGAACTACTAAGGGTTTACAGCGAGTAGATGTTATTTATAGACGTATGGATGATAATTTTATCGATCCTTTAGCTTTTAATCCTGAATCTCTGTTAGGAATACCCGGATTAATGGAGGTTTATCGTAATGGTCGTGTTGCCCTTGCTAATGCTTTGGGAACTGGTGTAGCGGATGATAAAGTTATTTACGCTTATGTGCCTCAAATGATTAGTTATTATCTGGGCGAAGAGCAAATTTTACCTAATGTTCCTACCTATTTATGTTGGGAAAAACAACAGTTAGATTATGTATTGGCAAATTTAGATCAACTTGTGGTTAAATCAGCTAATGAAGCTGGTGGTTATGGGATGTTAGTAGGTACTCAATCAACTGCGGAACAAAGAGCCGAATTTGCAGAAAAAATTAAAGCTAATCCGCGTAATTATATTGCTCAACCGACTCTATCTTTATCTAGAGTTCCGACTATATTTGAGGATAAATTTGAAGGATGTCATGTTGATTTACGACCTTATATTTTGTATGGAAAAGACATTTATGTTCATCCAGGTGGTCTGACTAGAGTGGCAATGAAAAAAGGTTCTTTAGTTGTTAATTCTTCCCAAGGTGGAGGGAGTAAAGATACTTGGGTTTTATCTGATTGATTTTTCAATTTTTTACGAGTTTCGGGAATAGGGAGATAGAGATTAGTATTAAATTGTAACTCTCTTCAATATGAGAAACCCTATTTTTTAGACTTTTAGATAAAATTCAAATTATTACATCTGATTTATGATTGCTATAAGTTTGAGTTAAAAATTACTTTATGTTTTACTATTAGACCTACAAAAAAATCAAAAAGTAAATCAATTACTTATCCCTATTCCCTATTAGATATCTCCAATAATAAAAAAAATAAGTTATAGCAATACTAAATTGGTCGTAACAAGTTTTATATATAGTTAAAAATATCTGAAAATCTTGAAAATTCTGACTCATGACTCCTCACTACTCCCAAAATACTACAACTGATTAGAGGATTGCTATATCCTACAGAAATCATCAATTATTTATCCCTGCTCCCTATTCCCTATTCCCTATTCCCTATTCCCTAATTAATTATGCTAAGTCGTGTTGCAGATTCAATTTATTGGCTAAATCGTTATGTTGAACGGGCAGAAAATATTGCTCGATTTGTTGATGTTAATCTAAATTTACTGTTAGATTCTCCTAGTTTGATTCAACAGTGGCAACCAATAGTTATTACCACTGGAGATTCATTTCTCTTTCAAGAACGTTATGGTGAAGTAACAGAACCAAATGTAATTCAATTTCTCACTTTTGATCGAGATTATCCTAACTCTATTATTTCCTGTCTGCGTCTTGCTAGAGAAAATGCTCGTTCTATTCGGGAAATTATTTCTTCAGAAATGTGGGAGCAAGTTAACTCATTTTATTTAATGGTAAAAGATGTGGCTAATAGTGGTTTAAAAACTTCTCAATTACCTGAATTTTTTCAGGAGGTAAAAATGGGTGGACACCTGTTTACAGGAATCATGGATGCCACTATGAGTCATAATGAAGGATGGCATTTTGGTAGGATGGGGAGATTTTTAGAAAGAGCTGATAAAACTAGCCGTATTCTTGATGTTAAATACTATATTCTTTTGCCTTCAATTCAAGATGTTGGAACTCAAATAGATGAAGTGCAATGGATGGCATTGTTGAAGTCCGCAAGTGCTTATGAAATGTACCGTAAACGTCAGCAACATCGAATTACTCCTAATGGAGTAGTAGAATTTTTAATATTAGACCGAGAATTCCCCCGTTCAATTCAATATTGTTTGAGTGAAGCAGAGCGATCGCTCTATCAAGTTATTAGACCAACTCAAGGTATTAGAAAGCATCCTGTAGAAAAAGTATTAGGTCGTTTACGTTCTGAGTTAGATTATTTAACTGTTGAAGAAATAGTTCAAATAGGTTTACACGAATTTCTCGACAATTTACAAACTCGAATAAATCAAACGGGAGAGCAAATTTTTGAAACATTTTTTGACCTCAAACCTACTGATAGGCAGTTTTTAATTAATTCGTAGTGTTCAACAATTAATAATTACTTCTTCTTAAAAATAAGAGGATTGGTTAAAAAGAAATTTTTTTCTTCTCTTGGTCGATTGGATATGGCGTTTTGCTGGCACAAAGCTTTCCGACGGAATTCTCCGCATTCATGTCGGCGACAGCCGAAGTACGTTTGTGCTAGCATTCCGATAGGAAAGTTGTGCGCTAGGTAAACGACCGCTTTTTCTCCTTTGAGGGAGAGGCTTGAAACCTTAATTTTTCTAGTAAATCTGTTTTCTGTCAGTTCCTATAGGGAAAAAATAGTTTATCTGATCAATATTTTCTGGGTAACAAGCTTGTGGAGGCACAAATTTGATAATGGTCAATAGTCTATAATAAGGAATAAGGGAAAAATAATATTTTTAATGAATTAATACTTTATAATTTGATATTTTTCCCAACCCACAACCCCTAACACCTTTTTTCAGGGTATTTAGCCAACATTGTGGGATATCTGGTATAACTATACAAAACTTAATATTATTGTTATAGTAGTATTAAATTTTTAATCAATTTAAAACTTATTTTTGAGAAATAATAACTACTGGAAAACTCCAACCCATTGATTTTTATGAGTAATTTATCTTCATCGACTCAAAACTCCGAACAAAAACAGACAGAAACTAATATTTCTACAACTGAACCAAAACCTAGTTATGTCAAACTAGCGATGAGAAATATGGTTAGGAAAGGTGGTACATCCCTGAAACATTTTGCCCTGACAACTATTACACTTATAGGCATTTTGGTTGGTCTTGCCTACTTAACCCGATAATTATAGCGCTATGTACAAGTCAAAATTTAAAAATCAAAAGTCAAAAGTAATTTCTAACTGAGTTTTCGATGCCTAAATGCGTACTGCTGTAAAATCCCATTTTTTTTAGCGGAAAGGAGAATTATCGGGTTGTATTTGGAAGTAAGTATTCAGGATTTTTTCTGGTCATCTTCTCCATTAGAAGTAGAAAAGTTAAAACTCCAAGATAATAAAGACAACTTTTGTCCCATATCTTCCGAGAATTGGGAATATTGGTTTCGGAAATGGCTAGAAATCCTACAACCAAATATTCCAGTTGCTCAAAACTACGAACTGAGTCTACGTTTAACAGACGATTCTGACATTCAAACCCTTAATAGTCAATATCGTTACCAGAATCAGCCAACAGATGTTTTAGCCTTTGCCGCTCTAGAAGTAAATGTTCCTCAACCAGAAGTCCTAGATTCTGATTTACAACTATATCTGGGTGATATAGTAATCTCCATTGAGACAGCATTTCGGCAAGCTAAAAAACAGGGGCATCCATTAACAATAGAATTAGCTTGGCTAGCTGCCCATGGTTTTCTACATCTGCTCGGATGGGATCATCTTGATGAAGAAAGTTGGCAAAAGATGGTCAAACAACAGTTATTTTTGCTTCATGCTGTTGGAATTACTATTGGGGAACAAATCACTCCAGACAATTGACTAAACTCAAAGTAACTTTTTGACTTTTTGGATAAACTATTAATCGAGCAAGTCTTAATATTATTTGGGCCTTGCATATAAAATCAAACTGAGGTGGATACTTTATGAAACTTAATGAGTCATCAATCTCCTACGATGAAGTGCCTTTTATACATCAACCGAAAAATTCTGCTACTTCCAAACCAAATATTTCTAAAAAGACATTGAAACTGAACAGAGAATTATCTTGGCAAGTCGCAAATAGTCTTTTTACTAGCTTCAAATATGCTTGGGCTGGATTGTCTTATGCTTTCCAGACTCAACGTAATTTTCGCATTCATACTTTTATCGGTATTATAGCTATTGGTTTGAGTATTTTATTGAAATTACAACCTATAGAAACAGTAGTTATTGTATTAACAACTGGATTAGTAATGGCTATGGAATTGTTGAATACTGCTATTGAGTCAGTGGTAGATTTAACGGTTAAACAGCATTACCATGAATTAGCAAAAATTGCTAAAGATTGTGCTGCTGGTGCAGTTTTAGTTTCAGCAATAGTAGCATTACTTGTGGCAAGTTATCTGATTTTACCTCCTTTATTAGATATAGTTATTTCTGCTCTTGGTAGTTAGAAACTAATTTATTTGTCATATTTTACTTGAAAATATTTAATTTTCACAGCAAAAATTACTTTTACCACAGCTATAATTAAAGTATTTATAATGTTGGGAATCTGCTAATCAATTGTTATTTCATAAAATAGTTAATGTTGCGAATTTTGATTGATGGTACAGGTGCTAAATACAATAATCTAACTTCATTGAAAATAGCTTTAATGGAATTATTAAATCCGGTGGTTAATTATACTGTGAATTTGATTCCAAAACTGCTAATAATTACTTGAAGATAGTTGAGGAGTAGTAAATATTCAGCTATCATCAATAAACTTGAAGTATGAGTTTTTCCAGTAAGTTAGTTCAGATAATTATTCCTTTTAAAATATAGAAATTACCTGATAATAACGAAGGTTAATTAATCTGTTCTTCCCTTTTGATTTTTCCTTACTATCTCGACTTTAAGCTAATGAATAATAATTGAAAACTGACATCTAAAAATACTTACAAAAATTGTCGTGTTGGTGGAGTAATTTTTTCTGTTTTAGTTACTATTTTTATCCTAATATTACTGTGATTAACTTCTGGGTCGCAATGAATCCAGTTTCCCCATAGCTTAAAGATTATTTATTCAGTCAAGTGTTGGTACAATAGAAGTAGAAAATAGAGGAGTAGAGCAAAAAGGTAGTCTGGTTTAACTTAATGGTTTTTATTCACAAATCAAATTTAGTTTATTATCTCGATTTCTACGACATTATTTAATATTATGAATTCTAAATTGAATTTTATAGCGCTTTTCAGTTTAATGCAAAGACATAACCTCTGGCATCTGCTTTCTTCTTCATTTATACAGAAATAATTCATATATCATTTGTAAAATAATTAAATAAATCTAGGGAATAAAGGAGTAAAATACTTTGATTATAGTTATAGATAACTACGATAGTTTTACCTACAATTTAGTACAATATCTGGGTGCATTGGGTACAGAATTAACAGTTGCAGCTAATATTAAAGTTTACCGCAATGATAAAATTTCTGTGTCAGAAATTAGGGAGTTAAAACCTGATGGAATTGTTATTTCTCCTGGTCCAGGTCGTCCAGAAGATGCAGGAATTTCTCAAGCATTAATTCAAGAATTAGGAGAAAGTTTACCTATATTAGGAGTGTGTCTCGGTCATCAAAGTATTGGTCAAGTATTCGGAGGAAAAATTGTGGCTGCTCCAGAATTAATGCACGGTAAAACTTCAGAGATTTATCATAATCAAGCAGGAATTTTTCAAGGATTAGATAATCCCATAACTGCAACTAGATATCATAGTTTAATTATTGATAGGGAAAGTTTTCCTGAAGTATTAGAAATTACTGGATGGGTTGAAGATGGAACTATTATGGGTGTTAGACATAGAAGTTATCCTCATATTCAGGGTGTACAATTTCATCCCGAAAGTATTTTGACTAATTCTGGAAAGTTATTGTTGAAAAATTTTTTGGCAGAACTATAAAAATTTGAATGGTAGAAGTAAGGAAGAGGGAAGAAAGAAGAAAGAAGAGGAATATTTCACCCCTCAGAAGCTAAGTGTAAAAATTTAACTAAGACGTTTGAGTTATATTAATACTGTCTAGATTTGGAGGCGATCGCTCAGACTGGTATCTAAAATCTCATAACTAAGACGTTGTAGTTAAATCAAAGTACATAGTTAGTTTTCTTCAGAGAGTAAAAAGCTGGCTAGTTAAATTAAATTTTAAAAAGCAATAATATTGAGGGCTGAATCCTAACTATAAGTTTATAAGCAAAACACCTGATAATCAAAATCTTGTAATGAATTTAAAATTCAGAACTTAGAAGTTAAAAGTTAAATTCTTAGTTTATTATTTTGATCAAACTCTAAAAAAGATTTAACTGATAACTGATTAAAATGCCCCCCAGTAAATCTGATTGTTACTATTTTTAGTATCTGTAGAATCTGAAGATAAATTAACATCAACAATCTCCTGATTTTGAAAAGACCTAATTCTTAATTCATCTAACAGCGAACGAATATTTTCAGGTTCGGCATCAATAATAATGGTAAGAGGTAAAAGATTATCTAGGGAAAAACTTTCGAGTTGACTATTAAGAATTTCTGCCAAATAACACAGCATAATATATTTATTAGCACTGGCAGTAATATAAAAAATTTTCTGGTTAGCATCAAAGTAATAAACTCCAGGAATAGATGATGCGACCAAACTTTTATCCTGCAAAACTAAATCTACATCAATCTGATTTGCAGGTACAACTTTTGCTGTTTTTAACAAGTTGATATCAATCTGTAATTCCGAGTCATGGTAGTGAAAAATTAATCTCTGTAAACCATCAAGGAATTTTGGAGAGTTGAGAGTATTTTGCCATTTCCTACACCATTCATTAGATTGGTTTTCATCAGCAGGTTGAACATTTTTAGGAATCTCAATTACATCTTTGAGTAAAGATAAACTACCTGCTAATTTTGCTAGTTTTAGAGATACTTGAGGATGTAACAAACGGCTATTATCTATATAATCTATCCACCAATGAGCATCAGGTATTAAAATTTTATTTGCAGGAATTAATTGATTTTCAGCATTCAGAATAGGTAGATTTTTAATAGAACCTTTCTCTAAATATAATTGAGCTTCTAAACGTTGAAAAACTTGAATAATACAGGTTTTATCTACATCATTTAGAGGTGAGCTACCGCTCTCTTCAGCGATTTCTTGAATAAAGTCTATATAGTCTGTGAGAGTCGGAGATTTTCTTTGTCCTAAAAGTTGATAAACTTCTGCTAAAGGATGAGAAATAGTCAGACAAATACGACGAGTGCCAAAAAAAGGAACTTCGACTTGAAAAGTATGTTTTGGTTGCCAGAATTTATTAGTAGATTCATCCCATAAACAAGGGCGATGACTGAAACGAGATTGAATTTCTAATTTTTGTTGTTCTGTCACATTTCGATTATCTATAAAATGTTGATAGAGGTAATCGTAAATAGCATTCATGGAAGTTAGGTTAACTAGATTATGATTCATTATTGTTGGTTATAGCAATATGAAATGATTCGTGAAAAAAAACTGTAGGGGTTTGGTCTCCAAATCCCATTTGCGCTTGGGTGTGGAATTTATTCTTTTTACCAACTTATCTTTTTTAAGTAAAGGATGAAATTTGGGTTTAGTTAGTTATAAATTATTACTCGCTGTGGAATTTTTGGGAAAAGTTGCCGAAATTTGTCTGGGAAAAAATAGAGGTAGGTGGAATTTCTGCTTTTGACTAAGGTTTGATTTTTGAGTAGTCGATGAAATTTTGGTTTGGTTAGTCATAAATTTTGCCTTTCTCTAGAATTTCTTGGGGGAGTTGCCGAAATTTGTCTGGGAAAAAATAGAGGTAGGTGGAATTTTTCCTTTTAACTAAGGTTTGATTTTTGAGTAGTCGATGAAATTTTGGTCTGGTTAGTCATAAATTTTGCCTTTCTCTAGAATTTCTTGGGGGAGTTGCCGAAATTTGTCTGGGAAAAAATAGAGGTAGGTGGAATTTTTCCTTTTAACTAAGGTTTGATTTTTGAGTAGTCGATGAAATTGGGTTTTGCTGAATCACAATTTCTGCCTTTCTCTAGAATTTCTTGGAGAAGTTGCCGAAATTTGTCTGGGAAAAATAGAGGTAGGTGGAATTTTTCATTTTGACTAAGGTTTGATTTTTGAGTAGTCGATGAAATTGGGTTTTGCTGAATCACAATT
>NZ_JBNHER010000293.1:10732-20000 GCF_050015975.1 Dapis purpurea BLCC-M126
CTAGAATTTCTTGGAGAAGTTGCCGAAATTTGTCTGGGAAAAATAGAGGTAGGTGAAATTTTTCATTTTGACTAAGGTTTGATTTTTGAGTAGTCGATACTCCCAAATTATTTTTGGTCATTTTCCCAATTTCCAATTATTGTCTCGAAATGATCTAATACAATATTTGCTTCTACAGGTAAAAAACCAAGTTCGTGCCGAATTTTTGCCTTTAGTAATTGACTTTTTACAGCAAATTTTCCAGCAAATATAGGTTTTTGACTTGCTACTAAATGTGCTTCTTCAATCAAACATAAATCTTGGGAACGATATAATTTAGGTTCGGGTATTAAAGCAGCAGCATATTGACTTAATACTTCTGGATTTCTTTGGGCGGGTAGCCAATATTTTGCCTGGAGATTTTGCAGTAATTTTTCACTTTTCACGTCTTCCCAGTTATCTAATATATAGTCAAAAATATTGAGTAAAGATTCAGAGACAGAATCTACTCCAAAACGATTTGCTTTCTGAATCAAATTATCTATGGAATTTAATAAATCTGCCGCAGTCATAATTTTTTTCATGCCTAGTTCGGCAAAAAAGTTAAGCCATTCACCAGGTTTATCGGAGTAAAAATTCATATCTGGAATTGCAGTTTTATTTCCCATAATTTGAGGCACTATTTCAATTTCCGGACTATATATTGATTCTATGGAGCGTAATCTTCCGTCAGTACATCGTACTAAACTTGCCGATTTAATTTGCTGTTTAAATTTGTCAAAGTTTTGACTACTTGTTTCTAATTCTAATTCTGTTTGAACTTTACCGAAGTTATCTCGAATCCAAGTTAATACTATTAGTTGTTCTTCGTGAGCAAGAGTAGGATATTCCGGTAACAAACAGTCAGTAATTAATCGCGCTCTACTTAAAATTGGAACCCCAAGAAATTTAAAAAGTGGCAACCAGTCATACTCAGTTAAGCCTAATTTTAAAAGTCGGAAATTTTCGATAAATTCTGGTGGTTGATATCCTTCAGCAGGTAAATAAATATTTTCTTCATTGAGACTAACAATTTCATCGGTAACTGTTAGATATATTGGTAACTGACGTAGTTTTTCTTTTCTGGCAGGACTATATTTTTTATCCCCATTTAACCAGGTACTATCTGCCAAGTAATTTAGCAAAGTTGTATAGTGCTGTTCCTGATAAATTGGTAAACCTTGACTTTCGTAGATTGCATATAAACTGTCTAAAACATCTGGTGCTGTAACTTTCCAAATTAGTGTTTCTGGATGTCTATCAAAAAATTTGAAAATCGCCTCCTCAAGTTCTTTAGATGCTTCAATTAAGTTCACGCCAAAATATTTGATTGCTGCAATAATTTTTTCATCAATATTATCTCTACACAACAAAGGAGTTTCAACTAAACCACCTCGATAAAGATGATCATCATTGCCAGGAACTAATGGAATTTTATTCAATTCATCTACAGGTAAATTCTCTCTCGTAAAATAACGATAAACCAAAATTAACCACTTTTCATTAGGCAGATTTTCTCCCGTAGGTCGCCACTGAGTTGAATCAACAATATTAGTTAAATTTCTAGCAACTTCAGTGGTATTCATATATGAAACTCCTTCTTTTCTGTAGAGATTTATTCCTTGACATAAATCTGAATGTAAAAACCATTCTGGATAATCGGCAAATATTTCTCTTTGAATTTCCGAGGTAGGAATAAAGATAGGATTTATTGAACCATAACCAAATACTTGCAGAGAATTATTAGCCAAAATAGCTAATGGTAAACCTTGCAAATCTTGATAATTATCCTCCACACAATAACCAAGCATATCTATTACCCATTGCCGATGTTTCAGACTTGCTTTAGGAGCATTTTTTAATGGCAAACCTAAAGATTGATTCATCCTCAAATGATTTCTTAAATCTGCAGGTTTAAACTCAGGAATTCTACAACCTGCTTCCGCAAAAGCAGACAAAATTTTATCTGGTATTCGAGGTTCAGAAATATCAATTTCATCCGCGCTTAAAGGTGCAACTAATTTTCTGTGCCAACTCTTAGGAAGAATTTTTATTTGTGCCGGAGTTATCCATTTTTTTGTAGCGATCGCCTGTTTCCGACTTTCCTCTTTTGCCTCTAAATATTCCACACCAGACTGAATAACATTTCGCTGATATAAAAGCCTAATTACAAAAATATATAGTTCCTCCAGAGCTTTGCTAGTAGTAACTTTTATTGTCGGGAAAAAATCATAGAATTTTTGTGGTTGATACTTGCCAATATCTTCTACTAGAGTAGTAATTAAATTAGCATAAGCATGAGCAACAACATGACGCATAAGTAGATAATTCCAAACAGCTCTAGGACGATCTTTCCCTGTTTGCCCACTATCGCTACTTAAATTATCGCGAGAACTATTTAAGTTAAAAAAGCCATTAATATGAATCGGTAATTCCGACTCCAAAGGTAGAGGCAAAAAACAATATATTTTGCCCTTAACTTCCCTCACATTTCCATCACTACTACTACTAGAAATTCGGGCAGCAGCACCCGACCAAGGAATTACTTTTTCCTGACTTTCATACATAGCTTGAATGACTTTTTCCAACTCCCCTTCACCATCAGTCCGAATAATTCCTACTATTCTCCAAATAGAATTTATTGTTCTTTCTGCCATCACAGTTTCTATGTTGTGACGGTAAGAAATTTCAACTAAACCAGTCGGATTATTTTGACACTGTTGAACTAGAGAATTTACATCATCAGGAATAGCCGATAATAATTTATTTCTCGCAGCTTCCACCTCAGAAACATTTTGAGTAACAATGCTAAGAACTTCCAATTTTTCCCCATTACCATCCGCCAGAATTTCATAAACCCGAATTTCCACAATTGATTTGAGAAATAAAAGAATTTCCTCCCCAGACTTAACCAACTCCTCAATTAATTCTCTAACATTAGATTCCGTAAAAGCTTGTTTCCTAATCTCACTATTTTTTGCCTGTATTTCTGTTCTTAAAGGTAAACGAAATAAAGTTCCTTGAAAATCCTCAGTACCAAACAACAACCCACCCGCTTCATACACTTTCATAAAATCAGGATATTGCTCATACCATTTCTCAGCAGCAACATTCCATTCTCTCCCCGGCTCCTGTCGAGAAGTTCCCGGAATAGCAGCACCGTGAGGGTCAAAAAATATTAGACTTTGCCGAGAAATAAAACTAGGAAAATCCGTCACATGATAAATAGCATTAAAACCCACTCCGAAACGACCAGTTTTTTGTAAATCTTGGGATTTTTTACTTTGCCCTAAACTTTTAATACTCTCAAAATCTTGGTCTCGAAAAACTTGATTGTTGTAAACTAAAATTGCCGGCCCCATCAATTTTTCCATCCGATTGTCAGGCAAATTTTTAAATTGATGTATCCGCCAATCTAAAATAATTTCAACCTTTGTCGCTTTAGCATCATCAGCATTTTGAATCAACTCTTTGAGAATCCCGACACCCTCTGGATAATCTCGAATAATTCCCCTAAGACGAGCTATTAAAGGTTCAGATTGATAAAAAAATTTACCGCCGATTTTTTCTTGATTAGATACCATGATTTTTGTTAGTTTATCCAATTTATTGAAACCTTAATCTTAAGAATGAGGTCTTGGATTAGTATACCAATTATTAAAAATTTTCTCTCCTCCTAAATTTATTTATCTACAGAATGTGATGTCTGAATTTATTCTGATTTTTACTCTTTTCCTTTTTATAATAATTATCGAAAAGAATAATACGACAAGAAAAACCTCTAAATTTCTAACTATTCATCAGAAGTTTCTCTCCTCCTATAACTTCCTTATCTGTAGAATTTTTTTTCTGGATTTATACTTTGCTTTGCTCTCTTTTTTATTCTTTACCTAAAAAAAGTATTCCCACAACTCTAACGGAGATGTATAGTATTAAAAAGAGAAAATACTGCTAAACTCAAAGTCAAACAAATTTAAGATGAAACGGCGAAAATTTATACGTTATCTACAGACAACTTTATTAGCTGTAATGGGAACAGGTTTAACATCTAAATTTAACCACTCCCAGGCACAGACAGAAGAGTCTTTAACTATTACATGGTTAGGACATACTTGCTTTTTATTTGAAGGTGGAGGTAGCAAAGTATTAGTAAATCCTTTTCGCCAAATAGGTTGTACTGCTGGATATCGAGACCCCAAAGTAGACACAGATTTAATCTTAATTAGCAGTAGATTATTAGATGAAGGAGTAGTAGAAGGTTTTACAAGTAGTCCTCCACCAATGTTGTTATATGAATCTGGAGTTTATCAAGTTAATGGTAGACAAATTCAAGGAATTCGCACTGCTAAAGATAGAGAAGGTGGACGTAGATTCGGCACTAATGTCGCTTGGTTATGGGAACAGGCAGGAATTAAGATTTTGCATTTAGGGGGATTAGCTAGTCCTATTGGTATAGAAGAGCGGATTTTGATTGGCCGTCCAGATTTATTACTAATTCCTGTAGGTGGTGGGCCAAAAGCTTACACTCCTTTGGAAGCAAAACAGGTTTTGGAAGTGCTAAAACCCAGAATTGTAATTCCCACTCACTACAAAACTGAAGCTGCTGATGAAACTAGCTGTGAGATTGCTCCTTTAGAAGATTTTCTCAGTGTCATGGAAGGAAGTCCAGTCAGAATTGTAAATCAGGACAGTATTTCCATTGCTAAATCTGATTTACCCCAGGAAGGCTTATTAATAGAAGTTTTAAGTTATAGATTCGATCAGTTATCTCCGAATTCTCTGGGAAGTAATTAAAAATAGAAAATTAAATGTTAAGTATTTATATCTAGATTATCTTGCCATTTCTCAAAAATTTGCTAAGATATGTGAATTAGATTTACATCCTTTAATAAAAGTACAGAGAAATTAACTATGAATACCCAAAATAGTCTAACTATGGTGAAAAAAGCGATCGCTATCTTAGGATTAGTCGGTGTAAGTGCTAGCTTCGGTCTACCCGCAGTAGCAAACTTCTCTCAAAAATCTTCCACTCAGGGAGTGGTTAACCAACCTTTACAAATTGCTGATTCTAACTCTAAGGATATTGTCGCAACTGCAGCAGAAGCAGGTCAATTCGATACTTTAGCTACTGCGTTAAAAGCTGCTGGTTTAGTAGAAGTGCTTCAAGGAGAAGGTCCATTTACAGTATTTGCACCTACTGATGAAGCATTTGCAGCTTTACCAGAAGGAACAGTAGAAAAGTTATTGTTACCAGAAAACAAAGATAAACTGGTAAAAATTCTGACTTATCATGTAGTTCCTGGCAAGGTAATGTCTGGAGACTTAGAATCTGGAATGGTCAAGACTGTCCAAGGTAGTGAGGTAAAAGTCGATGTTTCTGATGCAGGTGTGAAGGTAAGTAATGCTAAAGTAGTTAAAGCAGATGTACCTGCAAGTAATGGTGTAATTCATGTAATTGATACAGTAATTATTCCTGAGTAATTAATTAGAGTTATGTAGTGTATCGTAAATATATTAATCTACCCCATTCAGAAGTCATAAATAGTTAGAGTGGGGTTTTTTATATATTTTTTTTTAGATATTTCTAGGAATTGAAAGACTGGTTTATGATGGCTATGAGAATTCAGGGCAATATACCCCATCTAAATCAAGTCTTATGCTTGTATCAAATAAACTAAAATAGCTTCCAATAGATGAAAAATCAATAATAAACTTCCAAAAGAATATAGTTAGAGGTCATGTCTTCTTAATTTTGAATTTTAACTCCTTTACGTCGCTAATCCGACCATATCTCCTACCTGAATCCTAATTTATAGCAAATTTTTTTCTAATTAGACATCTCTAGAAACTAAATTTTAGCTTAGTAATTACAAAGGTTTGAGATTAATTTTTGGAGAAGTCTATTGGTATAAGTATATTAACCAGTTGCCAAAAGAAGGTAAGATAGGAAAAATAAAAAAGCTGATAGCTGAATGCTAATTGCTAAAATATGAATTTAACTTTTTGCATTATTGTTAAAAATGAGGAAAAAAATTTGCCAAGATGTTTGGCAAGTGTGAAAAATGTAGTAGATGAAATGGTTGTTTTGGATACTGGTTCAACAGATAGAACACCAGAAATAGCTAAAGAATTTGGTGCAAAGGTACATTATTTTGAATGGTGTAATGATTTTGCAGCAGCAAGAAATGAATCTTTGAAATACGTTACGGGTGATTGGGTTTTAGTATTGGATGCTGATGAATATCTCTCACCAAAAATAGCTCCACATATTAGAGAAGCAATAAAGAGCGATCGCCACATTTTAATTAATTTAATTAGAGAGGAAATAGGGGCACAACAATCTCCCTATTCTTTAGTTTCTCGTCTATTTAGAAATCATCCAGAGATAAAATTTTCCCGACCTTATCATGCCATAGTTGATGATAGTATTTCTGAGATTTTAGCAAAAGAATCTGATTGGCAAATTGCTTCGTTGCCAGAAATAGCAGTTTTACATGAGGGTTATCAAAAGGGAGAAATAACTTCTAAAAATAAACTGGAAAGAGCAAAGGCAGCGATGGAAAGTTTTATCAGCAACCATCCTAATGATGCTTATGTTTGTAGTAAGTTGGGAGCTTTATATTTAGAAGTTGGTGAAAGAGAAAAAGGGATGGCATTGTTATTTCGAGGTTTGCAAGATTCAGAGGTAGATAAAACAGTTTTGTATGAGCTACATTATCACTTAGGAATTGCCTATCGGCAAAAGCAAGAAAAAGAAATGGCAAAACGTCATTATCAAATAGCAACAGAGTTAAATATTTTGCCTAAATTGAAATTAGGAGCATACAATAATTTAGGTAGTTTGCTTAAAGAAGAGGGAGATTTAGAGAAAGCAAAAACTAACTATGAAATTGCTTTACAGATAGACCCTAATTTTACAGTTGGTCATTATAACCGAGGAATGATATTGAAAGAAATGGGTTGGTTTACAGAAGCGATCGCTTCTTATGAAAAAGCAATTCAACTTGATGCTGACTATGCAGAAGCTTATCAAAATTTGGGAGTTGTATTGTTGAAGGTTGGTCAAGTACCAGAAAGTTTAGAAGTATTTGGAAAGGCAATTAGTTTGCATGAAAAATATAACCCTATTGAAGCAAGGCGACTTAGGCAAGTATTACAATCAATGGGTTTTATGTTGTAAAGTTCTAGTTGTAAAAGTTGAAATTTTTAAGTCACTTGAGAAACAGAAGTTTCTTTCCGAGGTGGGGTTGTTTGAGTTGTGGTAACTAGTTTTAACTCAAGAGGATCGGGATTTAACAATTTATCTTCACACAACTCAGTAGTCCGGAAAAACTTACGGACAATTTCAACGTCTGGCTCAACCTCAATCCAAAGACGCGCGCCCCCTGCCTGACTCCGATTTGGTGTATGAGGCCGATAAACAATTTTGCAATTTCCTTTAATTTCCGCCTCGTGACAACGGTCGTTACGATTTCCTTGCTTAATGGATATTGCGGGATGGGATGTACCATGGTCTCGGTTATAGTCAATTTCTTTTCGCAGAACATGAATAAAAGTATTGCCTGTACGTCTTCCTTTATTCCAAGTTCCCTCAGGACCTCGACGACCTGGAATTACTTCTGGCATACCTCGACTATTTAGAGGAATTTTCCACAAACGTTTTCCTCTACGAGCATCTTTGATGCGACCTTGGCCTAAAAGTACCCGTAATCTTCCAGTCGAAATATTCAACAAAAAAGCTGCTTCTGTTGTACCAACAGTTTCAATAGTTTCCATATTTTCCATATTTTCCATAACTATCAAAAGCAATAATGTTATTTCTACACAAAATATTGAGCTAAAGATAAAAAGTTATCTGATATTTTAAACTTTTGTCACAAATATAGAGACAAAAAACTATAACGCATGAGTTTTAGAAAATAGATTAACTATGTATTAATAGATTCAATAATAATTTTTCTGATGTTGTCTCAGTTATCCATTTGAAGATTACCTCCTGAAGTTGCTCGAAAACTAATAATTTCAGTCGTTGATTTTCTAATAAGACTTGACTAATTGATTTTATGGTTCAACCCAACCTTGAAAAGCTGCTACTAAAACATTAGCAACTGGATTATCGAGAGCTTCTTTGAATGCTTCTGTTCCTGCTGATTTTAATACTCCTATTACTCGTTGTTTTAATGTGGGGTTATTTTCATCGGAAACAGGTGCGAGTAAGGGTTGCTTTTCGGAAGTCTGTACTTTTGAGAGTAGCTTGAGAAAAGTCGGCATCGGTTAAGTCTGCTTCTCTAAAGCAAGTGCCACCTGTAGCAGCAAAGGCAATGGCTACATTAGGAATTAAGGCGTGTTTTTCATCACCTTTCATTGCTTGGTAAGCAACGTAAGCACTTAATAATGTTGTGACAACGGCGACGGCTCCGGCGAAGGCGAAAGCGAAGGCTCCGGCTGCGGCGACGGCGACCGCTGCGGCGACGGCGACGGCTACGGCTACGGCTACGGCTACGGCTACGGCGAGGGATCCAAAAGCTGCTATAATGCCCCGACTAATAACCGCTATCCAGAACAAAATAACTACAATCAAGCTTACCCAACCAGGAACTTGATTCTCTAAGCTAGACTTATCAAATATTAGTGATATGAAGTATCCAGTAAATGCACTAAAAAAACCTGATATCCCTGCCACAATAAATACAACGATAAGCAAAACCACTACCCAACGTCTTTGCAGGCCCCCCTTAGCTCCACAAAACTTAGTCTCCGTTAGATTTGCTCCCTGAAAATTAGTACCTCGAATATCCGTCCCACTAAAATCTACTCCAGACAAATCTTTTCCCTTAAAAGATAGACCCCTAAGACTCAGCCCTTGGAAATCTCGTCTACCTTTTTCATATTCCTGCAATATCTCACGCGCTCTCATCATTAGTATTTCTGGAAAATTGAGAATTTAGGGCTATTTGGGTGGATGTACGAAAATTGTCTCCTAGTCTAGCCTATACTTTTTTGAAACAAAAAAGTTTTTTTGCCACCCTTTAAGCACATCCTCAGTTTATCTAAAATCTAATAACTAAAACGTTTGAGTTAAAAATTTCATCAATCAAAATAGAGGTAGGCGATCGCGTAGCGGTGCGTAGCACTATCACCACCTTCTCACCTCATCTAACAACTCAGTTGACTAGATAACTAGATAACTGATAACTATTGCTTGCTAAAGGTCAAAAACATAGACTATCTTAGACAAATATATACAAAA
>NZ_JBNHER010000294.1:0-11722 GCF_050015975.1 Dapis purpurea BLCC-M126
TGATGCCTTCGGTTGGTTCAACCACTGTGGTCTATTTACCTGAAAAATGCTGTAAGAAAAAATAAATTCTTCAAATATCGGTTTTTTTCTTTTCTGATTGATAGCTAAACTTCCCCATAAAATTCTTTCAGCTAATATCATGTCCGCTTAATTAGTTATAAAAAAAAAATTTCCTCCTCTTCTTCTCCCTCCTGACTCCTGACTCCTGACTCCTCCCCAATTATTTATAACTGTTCATCCGGACATCATATAAAAGCTAAAACCTACTAACTACAACAAACATTTATCCAATTTTTTCGCCATCGCCTCAGCATGAATCCACCATTTTTGACCTCCTGACCAAATTCTTGAAGGTAAATGACCAACTGGTGCCCAATTTCTAAACTTAAACCCTTGATGACGAAAGTGCATATTATAAGTCAACCAACCAACCTGAATACAAAATTTTCCATAGTCTTCATCCACATTTTCATAAATCTGTTTTTGCACGCTAAACCCAAATTTTTCCCTACTATATTTCACCCAGAGGCGATCTATAGTTAGCAAATCTTCACAAGGCAAATTATCAATATCATCCCGAAAAAAATAACTTTTTCTCCTCTTTCCTAAAGCATCACATAAAACTCCCCAAGTTTCCATATCTGCTTCCCGCCACTTTTGCACTGTCAACAAATACTGCAATTTCCGATACTCTACTCCCACTGCCGAAATTAGTTCATTTTCATCCAGTGTCATAATTTGTGGAATAAACCTCCCAACTAAACTATGCACCGATGGCAACAGAGGTAACTTTTGATTTGCCCGCGCCAAAGACTCTATATTTTTTACAGGTTGTCTGACAATATTAGAGCGAGACTCCAATGCTTCCAAAACTTGTTCGGCTGTCTGATAGCGTTGAGTCACAGAATTTTGCAACAACTTATCTAATATATTGCCGAGACGTTGACTGACACTACCCCCACTCGGCAAAAAATCTCGCCATCTCCAAGAGTCATTGATAACATCGAACATATCCCAAGGTGCAACATCCGTCAGTAAATAAATGCAAGTGACACCCAAACTAAATAAGTCACTTGCTGGCAATGCTTTCCCCCTAGTTTGCTCCGGTGCCATATATTCGGGACTTCCAATAATAGTGCCCGTGCGAATTAAAGCTGTACCTGTCAACAACTTCGCTACGCCAAAATCAATTAATACAATTTTCCCTACTTTTCCTAATTTTTCCAGTTGATTTTCTCCGGGTAGGTGGGGTGGTTTTTGATAGTTAATAGCTGGGGAAGTACGACGAATAATATTTTCTGGTTTTATATCTCGGTGAATAATTTGATGCTGATGAATAAACCTCAATATTGGCAGTAACTCTCGTAAAAGTTGCCATATTTGTTCTTCGCTGAAGAGACCTTGTTGTTGTAATTCTTGCTCTAATGTCAGACCTTGAATATATTCTTGAACTAAATATAAATTTTGATTGTATTGGAAATGAGCTAAAAGTAGAGGAATTTGTGGATTTTGCCCCAACTGTGATAAACGCATTACCTCCCGCCGAAATAGTCTGGCTGTTGTTTGATGGCTTTCGGGGTCGAGAGTGGGAAATGATATTTGCTTAAGAATACACGGAAGCTTCAAAGGATGTTGTTCATCTATGGCCAAAAATGTTTTGCCAAAACCTCCCTGACCAAATTTTTTCAGGATACGATAGCGCCTCTGGAGAATTAGGGGAGAGTTGCAACTCTGGCAATAGCTTGCAGTATCTGGGTTTTCTGGTTTGGGGCATTGGGAATTAACGCAATAACTCATTGATGGGGAAGTTTTAGATTTTATATTTTTGTCAAGGGGGTTTACAAATATGATTTGGTAGTGCTATATTAATAAACTGTAAGAAAAATATATATGGCGAGCGTGGCCAAGTGGTTAAGGCAGTGGTTTGTGGTTCCACCATTCGTGGGTTCGAGTCCCATCGTTCGCCCTTTTAATATTCCTGAAGTTATGGAATTCTCACCAAACGACTCATAGTGGAACCGTTAGTTTCACTCACTTTTCTCTCAGTTGAGTATAGCATGAGGGGACGATTGAGATTAAGATGCGTTTGCCAAGAGGGAATTCCTCTCTATATAAGCTTTTAACTAGGACTTGCCCTCAAAAGTCTTTTTGCTAAGGCAGGGAGTAGGCAGTAGGGAGTAGTGAAAACTCAAGAAGAATCAGGAGTTGTAGAAGACTTACAAAGGAAAAATTATCTCTTAACTTGGGTGCCCCTACCAAACCCAAGATACTCACTTTTTTAGCCTGATCAGGCTAAAATATGGTACTTTTTCACCACTTAAAAAACCTAAAACCTTTATCTGTAAATCCTTTGATATTTAATCAGCAAACCCTAACTAGCTTGTCACCTCCTGAACCCCGGGCAACTCAATCTGAATAATGGTTTCTTTTTGGTAGGTACTGAAAATCAACATTTTCCCCCGATACAAATCAATGATCTTCTGAGCAATCTTCAATCCCAAACCAACACCCTGCTGTTCATAATTATAACGTTCAAATTGCATGAATGCCCCTATTTTATCAATTTGGTCTTGAGTCATTCCCCTTCCACAGTCACTAATATTAAGTTGAAATACCTCATCTACAACTTGACCATAGATTTTTACAGGAGTTTGAGGCTCAGAAAACTTAAAAGCATTGTCTAACAACTCATCAATTAACCACTGAAGATGCTGAGAAGTAAGCCTAATCGTAGCAGCTTGAATTTCCATAGTTAAATCGTTGAAACGATCGAAAGCTTTAGCTTGGGCAGGTGCAATCTCTGAAATAAAGGATGTGTGGGTTTCAGCCTCCTGCAGATCGATATCTGAAGTCTGATCGTCTAGGGATTTGTGAGCTTGTAACTCCAAGTAAAGATAAGTTAGGAATTTTTGGGTCACCTTTTCCAAGCGTTTTGCCGATGTTGTGCCAATATTGATAATCTCTTGAATCTCTTCAGTATCCATGTCATCAAGATAACTATCGAGCAAAAGAAAACTGGACAAAATACCATTTAAAGGAGTGTTCAACTCATGGGATAAACTTCTAGCAAGATTGCCGCGCAACTCAGTCAAACTACTCTCTAGCAATTGGATAGTGCTTTGCTGCAGTCTAGACCAGTTTTGAATCTTGTCGTATTGTTGTTTGATCCGTACCATAGAATGAACCCTAGCACGCAATTCAAGACTATTAACAGGTTTACTGATAAAGTCATCAGCACCAGCAGCTAGGCAGCGAGCCAAGTCTTCTTTAGAAGTTAAAGCGGTAATCATAATTATCGGCACAGCCTGCCATTCTGGCATTGCTTTAATTTGGCGACAGACTTCTATACCATCTATCTCGGGCATCATCACATCTAGCAAAATTAGATCAGGGTGAAAATAAATGCCTAGAGAGTCAATAGCATCTTGACCACTCGGTGAATAACTTAACTCGTAGTCTTGATTTAGGAATAAGCCTTCGATCACATCAAAATTTTCAGGTTCATCATCGACTACAAGAATTGAAATACTATTTTTCATTAAATTATTTTCCTTGTTAAAAATCCGGGTTGAAACCGTTGGTGATTTTGGCTATGATTCTGCTTTAATGGAGATAATGCTTCACATCACTACCACAACCGTCTAACTATTAAGTAAAAAGCATTTTGTCAAAATAATTGGGTCGCGCAACCCCGCCTCGATCAGCGAAACGTTTTTGGATCGTTGCTCCAATCCCGATTACAAAAACAACTTCTGACTGTGTTATATCATGTTCGGTTGAATACTGATAAATCATGATTGAAGGAGTCAGGAGTCAGGAGTCAGGAGTCAGGAGGGAAAGAGTAAATTTAGAATGAATCAGGTTTATTATAACTAATTATCCGAATATGATATTAAGTGTATTTTACATTCTGAGGTTCCCTCATAATTACACACTCGCTTCTGACTTATAACTTCGTTAAATTTAGGCCAATCTATATTTTATAGCTTAACTCAGCAACGCTCAAATTTTTTTCAATTATAGTTGCTAGTTGCTTCAACCTCACAGGCTTAGTAAAATAATCTGTAGCCCCTGCAGCTAAACATTTTTCTCGATCGCCATCCATGGCCAAACCAGTGAGGGCAATAATGGGAGTATTTTTCAAAGCTAAATCCTGACGAATTTGCTTCATAGCTTCTAGACCATCTAATTTTGGCATCTGAATATCCATCAAGATTAAGTCTGGATGTTCAGACTTTGCTATATTAATCGCTTCTTCTCCATTATTAGCAATTAGAATCTTGTATCCCTTGATTTTCAGATAGCTAGAAATTGTTTTAATATTGGACAAATTATCCTCTGCTAGCAAGATACATAAAGGGACAATGGGTGGCTCGGAAGTTACTTGGGTAGGAGGAGTAATAGAATCTGTTGGTAATGTGGGAGTAGATGACCCCAGCGGTAAATCATCACAGGGTAGATCGAACCAAAAGTGACTGCCCACCCCTTCTTCACTTATCACTCCGACCTTTCCCCCATGCAATTCCACAATTTGTTTGACTAAAGACAGACCCAAACCTGTACCTGAATATTTACGGTTTAAAGCACTATCGATCTGAACAAAGGATTGAAACAACTTCCCGATATTTTTCTGACTAATACCAATTCCGCTATCAATAACAGAAAATCTGATCCATGTCTGACTGCAGTTGGGAGATGATTCTGTATTAGCAGAATTTAATTCAGAAGCCTCTTGTTTTGAGGTAACTTTTAAGGTGACAGAGCCTTCTGCTGGGGTAAATTTAATGGCATTGTTGAGTAAGTTAATTAAAACTTTAACAATTCGTTGTTTATCAATAATCAGGTCAGGCAAATTGGGGGTGATTTGCAGATGGGTTTGAATTTGTTTGTTGAAAGTCTGCTGTCTAACTAAAACCAGGCTATTTTCACAAAGATCGTTGATTTTAGTTTGTTTGGGCTGCAGTTTTATTTGACCAGACTCAATCCTGGTCACGTCGATAATGTCATTAATTAGTTGCAACAGGTGATTTCCATTTCTGTCAATAACCTGTATAGCATCTTTTTGATTCTCATTGATTTCTCCATGTAATTTGTCTAAAAGTGCTTCACTCATGCCCAATATAGCATTGAGAGGAGTTCGGAGTTCGTGGCTAATTGTTGCTAGAAATTCATTTTTAAGCTTTGTAGCATGGGCTAATTCAACATTAGTTCGTTGTAATTCGGCTTCAGCTAGCTTTCGAGTGCTCACATCAATATTAATACCAACCATGCGTTGGGGTTCATCCTGATCGTTTTTTTCCACAATACCATGAGCTTCGATCCAGCGAATTGAGCCATCGGGAACAATTATTCGGAAAACAGTGTGAAAATCCTTTTCTCCTTGGATTGACTGGGAGAGTAATTCCTTTGTCTGGGGAGCGTCCTCTGGATGTAAGGACTGTTTCCACAGGTCAACTTTATTTGTCAAGCTGGATGATTTGACACCGTATATTTCACACATATGATCATCCCAACTTAGCTGATCTTGAAGAATATCCCAGTCCCAGACCCCTATTTTAGCAGCACTGGTGGCTAATTCCAAGCGTTCCTTTGTGTTTAGCAATTTGAGTTTGGCTTGTTCGAGTTGATATAACACTTCTTTTAACTCGTTGGCTTGAGTTCGGGAGTTAACCTCAGATACTTGTAACTGTTGATACTGTATTGTTACCAAATGATCGGCTTTTTTAACAAAGAGGAAGAGGGTAGCATAAACTATTGTCAGGATCGCCAGACTACCTAGTGAAAGATTTTTCTGGGTTTGGTTAATATGTTGCAATAAGGGAGTAATGTCAGTATAAAGCTCAAATACCCCAATAATATCTTTGTTGTTGCCATTGGCATACATTGGAATGTAGCTGGACAAGAGGTCACGATTTTCTAGGTTACTGTGTAATGCTTTGAAGGTATCTCTATGCCCCAGTTGACTGGATACTTCACCAGACTTAGCCAATAAAAAACCAGATGATTTGCTTTTATCTTGTCCTATTTCTAAAAAGTTAGTAGAAAAAACAGTACGTCCCTGTAAGTCATAAATTTTAACTTTGAGAATGGATAAGCCTTCTAATTTTTCGATAACAATTTCATTGATCTGACGAGTTTTAGAATGTGCTGCCAGTTCTTCATTACTAAAAGTCTGGGTTGAGGACAAAAAAGTCCCGTATTCTTGGCTTATTGTATTGGCCAAAAACTGTGTCAGCATCACATTGTTCTGTTCCGTTAACATCAGCAGATTAGATACTACTTGGTGACGATACAAAACTGAAAGTAGAGTAATACCTAGACTAAATGCAGTGAGGCTCACTATCGAAAAGTTTCGGACAAGTTGAAAGGATCGTTTAATCATAGTAATATTTGTGAATGTTTCTTATCGTTGAAACCCACATTCCGCACGTCAAGTTGTAACATTAAAAGTAGTATAAACAACTGTAGGTTGGTAGATATTTATACTATATATATCCTGCATTTGACCTTTCTGAGAAGTCATACGAGCGGGAAATATTAAGCATAAATACTCAATTAGATCATGTCCGGTAGCATTGGTATTGTATAGAGAAGTTAAGGAAGAAGGAAGAAGGAAGAAGGAAGAAGCTTTAAGAGAAGAAAAAACCTTAAATACGGTGGATATTTTCCCGGCACGATACCAACGGACATGATATTACTTATTCCTCTTGACCACTATAATTATCTCCTGTCTCCTGTCTCCTGTTTCCTGTCTCCTATTGTTGATACTACATTTTGTCGTGCAGAATATAAGTTGAAAGATTTATTGGGTAGGGGAAGACTTATGCACAAACTTGGTTTTTGAACTAAAGTTAGTAAACTAAAAGCCTTAAATATGGGTGAAAAAGTGAGTTTTTTTATTGGAATGCCTAACTCCTATTGGGTGAGTTTACACAATTCAGGATAACATTTTATTTTATATCAAATCCGGTTAATTGCACATAGAATCTGGTCATAGGATATGTGTTGATAATTTTTTCAATTACTTTAATAGATATATCGCTAAATTCCCCACCGGAGAGTGTCTACGGGTTTGTCTCTATCTCCCCATCTCCCCATCTCCCCATCCCCCCAACCCCCCAACCATATAATAAGTATTCAACCGGATTTGATATTAGGGGAATTTTGATTTATTTATGGGAATTAAGGACTATTTTTTCAATCATCGTTGTCAATTCCCTCAACCTAATAGGCTTACTAATATAATCCGTAGCCCCTGCATCTAGGCACTTTTTTTGATCTCCAGCCATGGCTAAAGCCGTGATCGCAATAATAGGGATATCTTTGATCGCGGAATCCTGACGAATTTGCCTCATAGCTTCTAGACCATCTAATTTTGGCATCTGAATATCCATCAAGATTAAGTCTGGATGTTCAGACTTGGCCATATTAATCGCTTCTTCTCCATTATGGGCAGTTCTTACCTGATATCCCTTGACTGCCAGATAGCCAGAAATTGTTTTGATATTGGACAAGTTATCCTCTGCTAGCAAGATGCGACAAGGGGTCAAAGGTGAATTAGAAGTTATTTGGGTAGAAGCAACAGAATCTCTAGATAAGTTGGGAGTAGAAGACTTTAACAGTAAATTATTACAGGGTAGATCAAACCAAAAGTGACTACCCGCCCCTTCTTTACTTGTTACTCCTGAGTTGCCCCCATGCAACTGTATAATCTGTTTCACTAGAGACAGACCTAAACCCGTCCCTGAATATTGGCGGTTTAAAGCACTGTCGATCTGAACAAAGGGTTGAAACAACTTCTCTATATTTTTTTGACTAATGCCAATTCCGGTATCAATGACAGAAAATCTGATCCATGTCTGACTGCTATTTGCAGATGCTTCAGTGCTAGACAAATTTTCTTGATTAGCTTCTGCTTCTACAGTGATTTGAGTAATTTGCAGGGTAATAGAGCCTTCCTCTGGCGTAAATTTAACAGCATTGTTGAGTAAATTAATCAACACCTGACAGATACGGCGTTCGTCAATGATCAGATCAGGTAGAGAGGGGGGGATTTGCATATGGGTTTGAATTCGTTTTTTGAAAGCTTGCTGTTTGATAAAAATCATACTATCTTGGCAAAGTTTCTTGATATTAGTCGGCTCACAATTCAGTGTTACTTGCTTCGACTCAATCTTAGACAGGTCGAGAATATCATTAATTAGTTGCAACAGGTGTGTTCCACTTTGACCAATAGTCTTGAGGGCATCTTTTTGGCGGTCATTTACGTCTCCATAGAGTTGTTCCTGAAGCGTTTCGGTCATTCCCAAAATAGCATTGAGAGGAGTACGAAGTTCATGGCTCATATTTGCTAAAAATTCATCTTTGAGCTTAGTGGCACGGGCTAATTTCTTATTGGTGCGTTGTAGTTTTACTTCAGCAGCTTTGCTAAGGCTAATGTCAAACATAGTAGAGCGGGTCATTATGAAGTTACCTGCATTATCTTTAATCGCGATGGTATTTACACTAAACCAGCGAATCGATCCATCTCCTGTAATTATCTGATATTCCTGGCGATCAAGGGCGCCTTTTGTCTTAAACTGGTTGAAATTTTGCCAAAAAATCTCTTGACTTTCTGGGGTGAGGAAATCGACAAATCTCTTTTTACCTAAAACTTTTGTGCGATTACAACCCAACCATTTTAGTTCCGTGTCATTGATCCGTACATAGGTTGCTGATGCATCCAGGGAGTGATATCCACAAGGAGCTTTATTGTAGAGGTCTTCAACTTCGCGACTATATCGTTGCAAAGCTAATTCGGCTTGTCTGCGCTCTGTAACATCTTGGCAAACACAAATTATCAGATTGTTTTCTAAGAGGGTCAAGGAAAGTTGTTCATTCAAGATACTACCATCTTTACGAAAGGCAGTTATTTCTCCCTGCCAAGAATGATTTTGTTTTAATAGTTGAAAAAATTCTTGATCAAATTTTTCTAAGTGCCAAGAATTATCTTGTTTTAATAGTTGAAAAAATTCTCGATCGTATTTTTCTAACTCCTCAGCAGAATGGATTATTTTCCAGCTTTTGCCCAGCAATTCTTCTTGACTATCATAGCCAAACATTTCAATATAGGAAGGGTTTACATATTGGTAAAGACCATCCTTGATAATCGCGATTCCATCCACTGCAGCTTCAATACTTGCCAGCTGTTGCTTTACGTTGGCTTCGGCTTGTTTTTTTTCGGTAATATCAAAGCC
This sequence comes from Dapis purpurea BLCC-M126, assembly GCF_050015975.1. Taxonomy (NCBI): domain Bacteria; kingdom Bacillati; phylum Cyanobacteriota; class Cyanophyceae; order Oscillatoriales; family Microcoleaceae; genus Dapis; species Dapis purpurea. The sequence goes on from NZ_JBNHER010000294.1 coordinate 9,237, forward strand.
GATGACTAAGTATTGATAGGGTTTGCCCCAGTCATCCAAAAAAGGGGTGATCGTACTATAAACCCAATAGACATCCCCATTTTTAGCTTGATTACAAATTTCACCTTGCCACACTTTACCATTTGTAATAGTTTCCCATAAATTCTCGAAAAAGCTAAGAGAATGCAAAACTGAATTCACAAGCTTATGGGTTTGGCCAAGCAATTCTGATCGGGAATAGCCAGAGATTTCACAAAATTTGTCATTAGTATAAGTAATAATACCTTTGGCATCTGCAATCGTGAAGATCCCTGATTTATTAAGGGCTTCTTTAAAGTTTGAGACTTCTTGAATTAGTTGGCGACGCTCAGACTCTATTACTTTGTGTTGTGTAATATCCCGGAATATACCACGACTTATTTTGGGACAATTACTTTCTTCAAAAGTAATGCTACCTTCAACGATAATTTCCTTTTGAGCTTTGCTAATAAATCTCAACTCAATACTATCAGTTTGAGCAACTCCTTGTTGTATTTTCTTAGTCAAATCTAGCCAGGTTTTGTAGCAACCTGGATGAAGAATATCGAAGATTTTTAGGGTTGCAACTTCTTTTGATGAATAACCTAGAATTTCTTGCCAAGATTTGTTAACATATTCAAACTTACCATCTTCTATCCGAACCGTATGAATTAAGTTGTTAGCATTATCAAATACCTCCTGCAATTGTTGAAGTAAATTTTTCTGGTAAATGGCATAGTTAATTGAGCGGACTAAATTATCCTGATAAATTTGACCTTTGACTAAATAATCTTGGGCACCTCTATCCATAGCAGCTACAGCAAGATTATGATTATTTAGGTTAGTTAAGATAATAATTGCCACTGTAGGCGCAGCAAGTTCAACAGCTTGCAGAGTAGCTAAACCTTGACTATCTGGTAGGTTTAGATTAAGGATGATAACATCTGGCTTATAGTTTTCGAGGTGGATGAGAGCTGTCTCTAACAGATAAAAACATATAAGATTGAAAGACCCATCCTTGCTTAAAAACTCCTCGATCATATCAATATCATCAGAATTATCTTCAACTACCACAACTTCAGTTTGGTAGTTATCGCTCTTATATTGTGCTTTGGTGCTTTGAAGTTTTTTCTGGATTTGTGCTAAGATACTATTCTTAGGTGAGACTATATTCTGGTTGAGATTTAATAATAGACTATCGCTTGCCTGTAGTTGCTCTTCAACTTTCTGGCGTTGAACAAATTCTTCTTGGAGTTCACTCTTTAAAGTTTTGACTTCTGTTTCTAGCTTATTAGATCGACTTTCTAGTAAAGCTACTTTTTCTGCTTCCAAGCTCACTACCTTAGATTGTAAAACTTCTGCTAACTTATAAATTTCTACAGGGTTGATAGCTCTTAGCAAGCTGCTTTCTGTCACAATCCCGAGTAGCTGACTATTCTGCCCTGTCACCATCACCTGACTGATGTTTTTTCGTTGCATCAACTGCTGTACTGACCACAGTGAGTCCTCTGGATTAACTGTAAACACAGGGGTACTCATCACTATTTCAACCTTGTAATCTGCCAAATGCAACTCTAATGCTTGAAATTGGACGATATCTCCCTCCGTTATTATGCCCAGAGGGATTAGAAAATCAACATTACCAGAAAGTGCAGAAGTTTTCTGATTGTTAGATTCTACGATGATAACAGAACTAACTTTGTGGTTAAACATCTTCTCGGCGATATCTAACAGGGAGCAGTCTGGTTTGGCACAGACTAGTTTATCTGTCATTACTTCTGCAACAAGCCGTAGTTGCATCAGTTCGAAGGGTTGGGAACACAGGCGCAAACTGCTATGGGTTAATATTCCTAGCAACTGGTCTTGATCATCAAGAACAGGTAGGTGGCGAATATCGTGTTTCTGGATTAAATTGATTATTAAAAATAAGTTAGCAAGCTCAGACTCTTTCACAGTCAAAACAGGAGAACTCATTGCCTCTCTCATAACCAAGGTATCAAGGTTAAATTTCTGGATACTCAGGCGCACTATATCCCGCTCGGTTAGAATACCCACTACTTTCGCCTCTTCTATCACTATTACACAGCTAGCCCGTGCTTGCCTGTGCAGACTATCTATGTTATTATTGTTAATCTTAGTAGTGCTGCATAATGAATCCATATTGCTCATCTCAGTAATAGCCTCACTAACTTTTATATCTGGAGACACCACTAAGGGATTCTTGACGATCGCTGACTTAATTATTATATCTAAAGAATTATCAGAAATAGGAGATAACATGAAACTCAAGCTTTTTATTTATTATATTTTGGCTTTTCTGGGTATTGCTGAATTCTGGATGTCACAAATAGTTTCAAACTTTAGATGTGAAATAATTTCCTGAAATTACTGTATTGTCAAAGTTTTGAGTCTATAAAATCTTACCCAATTATTTATTAAATAATTCTGGTTTAAAGCCTCCCCTTTTACAGTGCTTTTCAGTTGAGTAG
>NZ_JBNHER010000295.1:0-2858 GCF_050015975.1 Dapis purpurea BLCC-M126
AATCCAATATCAAGATAAAAGCTGTTTCATTTTTCTACAGTTTTTTTCGTACGGTGAAGGACTTCATATCCAACTTCTTTTTGTCTCTAAGATTAACAAGTATGATATTAGAGTGCAAAAACACCAAATTAGTGGCTTGACTCCTGCCTCTAAGGATTTACAGGATATCACTGCTGAAGTAGTTGTAAATTATCAAGTGCAACCCAGTGAGCTAGTAGACATCCTCCGTGATGTGGGAACCCTTGATAATGTTAAAGATAAGTACATTGAACCTCAAGCTCAGGAAGCTTTTAAAATTGCTTCTGCTAAATTGAAAGCTGAGGAGTCTGTCACTAGACGAGAAGAGTTGATGCAAACTTTTAATACTTCTATAACTGAGCGTCTCAAACAGATTCCTCAATACATTTGATCGCGCAGTTAAAGGCAGTTCCCAAAATACCTATTTCATCTTTTGTGATCGCTGGCGCTCTTAATGTCATATCTCCTTCTGATATGAGTTTTGTAGCTACTCGGGTAAGTTCTCGAATGGGGTGAATAATTGTACGACTGATGATTATAGCCAGAAATATAGCGATCACCAGAGAAGTGAAAATACTAACAGCTACAATTTTTCTACTTAATTCCTCTGTTTTTTTCAAACTTTTAGAGGCTTCTAAAACTTCTTGGTAACTCACCTTGATAATCTGATTGATAGCAGATGATGCTTGTTCAAATTGAATAGCAACAAGACTTTTCAGAAAATCCATTAGTAAACTGTAAGCTATTTATTGTTCTTTTGGGTACTCCAATGCCAAACTATTAATTTCTTAGAGCAAAATTTCTAATTATTGTACATATTCTTTAGGAAGATCTTTATAGGTTTTAATAAAATTACCGATCATTAGATTATGTTCTTCGCTAATATGATCTTCTTCCTCAAAAAATTAAAAATTATCCCAGCTTTTTTCAATCTCACGGGCAGTTACTAAAACTAGAAAACTTTACTTGAGTAAATTTCTCTGGTTGATCGATTAAACTAATAAGTCTATGTTTAGCTATCTTTAGTTTTGAATAAAGTTGATTGTAAGTTTTGGAAATTCTCAATTTCCTCTTGAGGGTATTCTAGTCCTTCTAAAGCTTCATGCCGTAGATGGTTCCCCATTACCGAACCTGTAATTATGCCTATAATCGCAACACTTAAAGCGACAATATATCCACCACCAATTTTTTGCCCAATTTGTAAAGAGTCGATCAAGTGGCCAAACATGAACATGGGAAGTGGGGATTTGATATTAAAATCTGGGAATGTAGAGAAATATTCCTGTAGCTCAATTTTTTTGTGATTTTCACATCAAATCAAATTTGGTCCATCTTAAAATACACGAAATGTTATTTATTATGGCAGAGGACAAAACTCGAACTTAAATTTATTTGAAATTTTTACATTACTTAATTGCAACATAAATTTATTTTGAGAACAGAAGTTCATACTCTTGACGAAGGTTACAAAAGGAAAGAGAAATCAAAACTAATAAAAGTTTTAGGTATTTATATTCAAGCTGTTTAGTTGAAAAATAAAATCCTTACTTGGTGGTAGATCAAAAGTTATAGATAAGCAGGTACACAAAATTAATTAGATATTTTCTCAGACTAAATCCCTTATACTGTATGCCTCACATCCAATTAGAGTAGGTAAACAAAATTGTTTGGGTGCTCATAGGTATAAACAAGTAAAAATAGTTTTACCGAAATAGGCTCAAGGTTATTTTTTGGTAAACAAAAGGTTAAAACTTCGGTAAAAAACTGTCAAGTTTGTACATCTTTGAGAAATAGGTATATATAATAAGTATATTTATGCAAGATTTACTTAAAAAATATACTCTAAATTTAGATAAAATCACGATGTATTTTGTATAATTTCAATAATTAGACTCAAAAAATATGGGAGGACAAAAAGGTTTTGAAGTGTTATTATTTAGAAATAATCTATAATATCAATAATTTACAAAAACTATGATTGTTAGTTTTTTTATACTCGTTATTTGTAAAAGTATTGAGGCTAAAATCACTTAATTTTGATTTAGGAACATTAACTATTTTTTGTTATCTATGTTTTCTGACTTAAATAGCAACTTGAATCTAGCTTCTACTTTACAAGATTTACAACTAGATAATGTGCAAATTGAAATCAATCAATTAGGAGTTGTAATTGCTGAAATTTTTGAATAAAACAAGCTACTTCCAGGTATTATTTTAACAAATTCTGCTGAATTAGTTAGTATAATTTCTCAAAATCAATTTCTCAAAACCGTGAGTCGCCAATATGGCAGAGAAATTATTTTAAATCGTCCTATTAGAATCTTATACGAATTTATTAAGCATGAATTCTTAGTCTTACCAGGAGATACAACTATTGTAGATGCTGCTGATAAGGCAGTCAAGAAACCTCAAGAATTAATTGGTAAACCAATTGTTGTAGAGGTTTCACCAGCAAATTATCAAGTTTTAGAAATTCAAAATCTACTGATTGGTCAATCCCATATTCATCAACTTGCTAAAGATTTATTACAGCAAAAAAGTCAAGCACAACTTATTCAAAATCAGAAGTTGAAAACTTTAGGACAAGAAAGAGACTGCTGAAGTTGTGAACCTACTATTTGAATAATTCAGATGAATTTGTGATTAAAATTGGTGACAATGGTATGGGAATGAAAGAAGAGGTGCTTACTCGAATATTTAATTCTTTTTTCACTACTAAACCTATAGGGAAAGGAACAGGAATGGGATTAGCAATTAGTTATTCTATTGTGGTTGATAAACATGGGGTTCATTAATTGATAATTGATAATGGATAATTGATAATTACCTCTGGTTAAAAC